>DASRBN010000040.1 GCA_035653615.1 Ktedonobacteraceae bacterium
TGGAGGGGACCGGCTACGTCAAGTTCGGCCAGGCCATGCTCAAGTTAGCCGACGGAGATCTGGAGTCGGCGGCTAGCCTGGCCGAAGAAGCGCTGACCTGTATGCGTCAACTCCGCATCCAACGCCAGATCACGGATATACAAAGATTCATCTACGAGATACAAGACAGGCATCTGGATCAGTTTACAGAAAAAAGCAGGGCTGCCTGGCACCTTATATCATGAATTGCCGGTGTACTCTCTAGCTCTATTATCTCGGCCCCTCTTTCGTAATCTGATTCGCTGGGCTATAAACTTTCTAGAAGCTATTATGTAAGTTTTCATTAACGTCATTGAGCCATTACCAACTTGGCTCCTGCAACATCGAGAATAAATTGGAACAGTTGTACCCTCACCAAACGGCCCTACATCCTTTGCTTGTCCTCCGTTGAACTTTGTGGAACCACTATCAAGTCAAGCGGAGAATACATCTGGGGCTTCAGCAAATTATAACCTAGCGGTGTGCAGAGAAGGCCAGACCATAAAGAATTGTAAAGCCTGGAGACTGAGAAGGATCGTGCATCCTCGCAAAGCAGCAGTCCAGCGCTATAGTAACAAAATGGTTTTACTGGTGTTGGTAATATCTAACTGCTTGCAGTCCCCTAAAAGTGCGATCTCATTCTAACCCGGCTTCTCGATGTCCATGCCACTCTTGCTGAAGGGCTTGCAAACCTCCTAAGTCGGGGGCATTACTTTTATAACTCCTCGTTTTAGCGACAGAGCTATACTAGCAATACCTCTTGCAGTCCCCTAAACCGGGGTAGCCCATTGTAAGCACGTCTTGCTCAATCGAATCCATTGAACTATGCGGGCTTGCAGTCCCCCGCATCGGGGTGGGCTTATGATAATTTCTAGTTCCCTATGACTTGCTCGACTAACAACATTCTTGCAATCCCTTACCAGGGGCAACTTTCATGCTACATTGTAGCATATATGACAAGACTTCTCTTCCGCAATTCAGCTTCTGTAGATTATGAGCGGCAATTTGCGAAACCAGCAGCCAAAATCCAACACCATTTAGCTATCACGAATAGAGAGTAGTTATAGCCCCGGCTCTCGGCCGATATTTATTATGCTCAACATAAGCGATGATTTTGATTGCCTCTCATGGTTGCCAGAGAAACTCATCCACGCGCCCGCAAGTTTTATGAATGTAGATATCATTGCTTGTAATTTCTGAACCACGAGCGACTTAAAGAGGCTCTAAAAACACGGAGGGAAATTACAAATTGTATGCAAACTGTAATTTTACGTGGGGAACTTTGGCTCAGCGCAAGCCTTTCGAGAGGATTTTCCAGGACTCCTTAGATTCTTTGGCCTGACATTTGGTTATCACTCCACTAACTGCCCATTGGACCCTTCTGGTGAAAAGGCGGCAAATACCCGAGATCAATAGGGCTACAAGCTCCTGACTTATTCGCTTTCCCCTTTCACTACCAGAGCCTTGATCTCAATTCTCGAAATAATCTACATAAGCAAACCGATCGTCGAACAGGCGCCAGAGGCCAACACAAGCTCCATATTCGTCAGCGTTCAAGTATTCCCACTTACCGGACTGCTCATCAATTTCCCGGTACACGCCATAATTCGCGTTACCGACAATTCGTCCACGCAAGAACAGATAGATTTCCACGGATCCGCAGCCGTTGGGAAGATGGGTCATAATCTCTACCAATTCCTCCTCGGTTTTAACTTCACCCAGCAGATCATAGCTGATCTCTCCATTTGGATGACGGACATACATCAGCACGCGGATGTGAGCCAGCGGCTTGTCGTCGGCAATCCGCTGTATATGCGTGCCTGCAAAAAAACGTTCTGACATTCGACACCTCTTTGTGCCCTATCAAACATAAATGAGAACTTCATGGGAGCGCTTCATCTCTACTCCCAATAACTCAATCGCCTCTCTCCTATTTGCAGCAGCCGAACGAGAGACGTATTCTGCCAAAGTGGGTGTTTCTACCCGAGATACGTCAAGATCGTCTGTGCGTAGACCTGGGTAACCGCACGCAAGCTCTCGAGATCTATCCACTCATCGGCCCCATGTACGCCTCCGCAGGCCACACCATATCCACATACCGCCGGGATCCCCCTCGTGATAAACATCCAGCCATCGCATGCCGGACCGGCCCCCTCTAAACGTGGCTTCCTGCCCGTCACCGTTTGTGCTGCTCGAGCCAAGGCCTGCACAATCTCAGAGGAAGGAGCTATCTTCACGGCAGGGACGGCAGCGAGATCATCGAGACGGTACGAGGTGATCGCAAGCTCCCGGAGGTGCTTTCGAATGTGTCGCTTCACTTCATCGACTGTGAGGCCAGGCAGCAGACGGACATCACCGCATGCCTCGCACCGGTCGGGGACCATATTTACGTTCCGCCCGCCTTGAATGAGCGTGGGGAAGGTTAAGATGGATTTGCGACCGGGAAAGATCGACGAAGGAACTTGCGGCAGGGAACAGGAGGAAAGAGCCAGGGCGATGCGTGCCATTTCTAGGATGGCATTGTGGCCTCGCGTGCCTTGTTCCCAGGCCTTCAGCCCGACATGGGTGGCCTCGCCCAGTGTCTCCAAGCGGAAACGGTAGAGCCCGCGATGCCCGATCGCGATTTTGTCGTCGCCAGGTTCGCCAACGATCACTGCATCAGCGGGGAGGAGTCCTTGCTTCAGGAGGTAGCGCGTCCCATAAGGAGAACATGCTCCTGTTTCCTCATCAACGACAAAGGCCAGGATCAAGTTTCCGGAGAGCCGAAGCCCAACTTTCAGTACAGCGTCAATAGCGTAGATGAAAGCTGCAATCTGCGCTTTCGCATCGGCAGCGCCGAGCCCATAGAGTCTTCCACCCTTAAGTTGTGCTCCCCATGGATTGCGCGTATAGTTCTGACTGGGTTCCACTGTATCCATGTGAGTCGTGAGCACGAGCGTCTTCCCGTTCTGTTCTGAACCGGGAAAGGAGCAGAGTACGTTTGGACGCTGAGAGGAAATTCCCTGAAGATCGGCACGATACCCGAGGGAGTCCAATTCTTGACAAATTACCTCAACGACTTCCTTCTCGACTGGAACGTCGGGTGGAGCAGTCTCAGGAGTGAAAGGATTATTGCTCTTCGCGTGCACGAGCTGCTGCAGAAATTCAACCTGTTGGTCGAATTGCGCTGAAATAGCTGCTGTGATCATCTCAAGCTGTTCCATATGATCGATCTCCTCCCTGTTCTGGGTCGCCGTTCCTACGTGATGTTTTTTCTTAGAGCTCAATCTTATAGCGATCAAGATGCTTGACCAAATACTGCATCATATCATGGGGCAATTGCTTTGGTTTTCCGTCTGCTTGTGCCAGTACACGTCGATAGAGGTTTTCACTTTCTCTCACTGTCCCGCCTCTCCTGCTCGCGTTAACGATTGCTGCCAGATTCCTCAAGGCATTCACTGGATGGCGATAAGCGGCAATAAAGGTACATGGCCCACCGATGGTCATCCAGATTTGCCATAGATTCGTCTCAGGATGCTTGACGATTCCACCATACACTATGCCGAGCCCTCGTGGTGTATCGCCGGTCGAAGGGGTAAGCGGCAGGAAAAATTGAGCGTAGTCTCCCTTTGCATGTGAAGCTTCCTGTAGCTCCCTCATGGTCTCTTCCAGTGTGTAGGGATAGGCAGAGCTTGGGGTGTAGTATCCGGTTTCCCAGAGCGATAAGACGGTATTGGCAATTACCATCGCACTCTCCACCGAGAAACGAGGGTCGCTGGTGACAAGTGTCTGCGTCTGCTGGGCGAGGAGGAACTGTGCCGCTGCTGGGCCGAGTTGTCTTTCCTTGATGATCGGTAACACATCCTTCTCAGCGCGGCGAACATACGCAGCAAGATCTCCTGGTTCCAATTCGATCGTTCGCGGTTGAGGTGATTGACGAGGGGTCCAGGATTTAAAACGATGCTCTTTCTTCCGTTTCTTCATAAATAGCTCCCTGATCGTGCTTAAAAACGCGCCACTATTGGACAGGCCGTTGACTCCCTGAGTCAGAAACCTCTTCAATCAAGTCTCCAGGCGAGACCCCCAGCGCTCGGGCCAACTTTCCCAGGGTCTCCGTTGTCGTGATATAGTATGGATCTTTAAACATGCGTTTGACCGTGTTGTAAGCCACATCCGCATCTCGCTGGAGTTTGCCCATACTGAAGCCTTTCTCTTTGGCGACTTCTTTTACACGTAGACGTACTACCATACACTGCTGTCCTCAACCGTAATACACCGAATTGTATCAATCTTTGCCTGCTGGCAACACTAGCCAGCTAGCATCTCACCTATGAGTGGGGCCATATGTGGCCCCCAAACCTCCTGCACGTTCCTACATTTTTGAGAAAGGGACATATATGACTACTCCTATAGTTAGGACTCTTATTATTATATCTACTATGTGGGGAGTTCTATTGGTCGGTCTCTCTTGCTACAATCTCGTCAAATAACAGGTGAGAGCAAGAGAGCATGGCAGTACGTTTACGAGTAAAAGAGGTAGCCAGAGAGAAAGGTATCAGTATGGGGAAGCTTCATAGACAAGCTGATGTGTCGTATAAGACAATTAAACGTATCTATGCTGACCCTTTTTACGCCACAACTACTGTCACCCTTGGAAAGCTAGCAAAAGTTCTTGGCGTTCCGCCGGGCGAGCTCATTGAGGAAGTACCGGATAATGTCGAAGCGAGTGATATAAGACCCTAAATCTCATGTCTCTATTTTACTCTTTCCCGACCATATTCTTCGGTCTCCTTACATTATGCGCCTGGCCATTTCCGTATATGAAAGTTTCCCAGTCCTTATAAAGGATAGTAATGGTCCAATCCGGGGATTAGAAAGTTCCTAGCATGCTTGAAAAGGATACACGCCAGATACTAATTGATCAGCAGTTAGCCTTAGTAGGCTGGGATGTTCACAATCCTTTAAGTGTAGCCGAGGAATACCTTCTTCATGTCGAACGGCCAAGTCATATACAAGAAAGCAAGGCGGTAGCCGGTTTTTGTGACTACACACTTCTCGACCGCTCAGGTACTCCCATCGCTATTGTCGAGGCAAAAAGAACCGCGCGCTACGCACTAGCGGGAAAAGAGCAAGCCTCCGAGTATGCCGAAGCGATACGGCAAAAGTTTGGTCGCGAGCCTTTTATCTTTATGGCCAATGGAGCGGAAACCTGGTTCTGGGATCGGACCTGGTCTGCTCCACGACGTGTTCATGGCTTTATGTCACTCGATGACCTGGAAACGCTTCGCTTTCAGAACGAAAACCGACTTCCCCTGCCTGGTATCAAGATTGACGCCTCTATAGTAGACCGCCCCTACCAGATCGAGGCGATACGCCGTGTGTATGAGCGATTTGAACAGAAACGCCGCAAAGCGCTCCTTGTCCTTGCCACAGGTACCGGGAAAACACGCCTTGCTATGGCTCTCATCGATGGCCTCATGCGCGGCAACTGGATCAAGCGGGTCCTCTTCCTCGTTGATCGCCTGGCACTCGCGGATCAGGCGATGGATGATTTCAAAGAATATCTTCCTGCGATCTCAAGGGGTCGCGTCGAAGGCGGAAATATCGATATCGGGGCGCGGGCTTTTGTTGCAACTTACCCATCAATGATGCAAGCAATGGAGAAGCTCTCTCCAGGATTCTTCAATCTTGTAATCTGCGATGAGTCTCATCGCTCTATCTACAATCGTTACAGGCAGCTTCTCTATTATTTCGATGCATACCAGATTGGCCTCACTGCTACGCCGGTTGATTTCATCGATCGCAACACCTTTCATCTCTTTGATTGCGAAGACCGACTGCCTACCTTCATATTCCCATTCGAGGATGCAATCAACCACGTGCCTCCTTACCTCTGCAAGTATAAGGTATATACAGCACAAACTCGCTTCCAGATTAAAGGAATTAAAGCGGGGGACCTCCCGCTTGAGGTGAAGCGCCTGATCGAGGAGCAAGGTCTTTCGCTGGAAGAAATTGACTTTGAGGGAACCGATCTAGAACGTCGTGTCACGAATACTGGCACCGATGAAGCCCTCGTGAAAGAATTTATGGATATCTGTCTGAAGGACCCCACTGGCACACTCCCGGGTAAAAGTATCATCTTTGCCGTTTCTCATCGTCACGCCATGAATCTCTACAGCGCTTTTGAGCGGCTTTACCCAGAATATAAGGGGCGGCTGGTCGAGGTGATCGACTCACAAATGGAGGGGGCCAGGCGTGTACTCAGGCGTTTTAAAACCGAGAATTATCCCCGGGTGGCAATATCCGTAGATATGCTTGATACCGGGGTCGATATACGAGAAGTCGTTAACCTCGTTTTCGCAAAGCCCGTCTATAGTCGCGTGAAATTCTGGCAGATGATCGGCCGCGGAACCCGTTTGCTCGATGCTGACAGGATTAAACGCAGAACATGGTGCCAGGAAAAAGAGTATTTTTTAATCATCGACCACTGGAACAACTTCGGATATTTCGATCTTCATCCTGATGGATACGTGCCAGAACCAGGTGAAGCGCTTCCTGTACGCTGCTTTCGCACCCAGGTAGATATCCTGGAATACCTCTACAAGATAGATGATGAGCTACACGCCGAGGAGTTGAGTGTCGAGATTCGTGATGCCATCAGAGCGCTTCCGCAAGGCTTCATGGAGATACAAGCAGCCCATGCCGATCTTGAGTATACACTGGATACTCCTTTCTGGGCTGCGCCAACCGCCGTTGAATTCGCTTTCTTGCGAAGCAAGATCGCCGGTCTGTTTCGCTTTGCCATCCATGTTGACGAGCCCGGCGCTTCCTTTGCTCTCAAGATGGAAAAACTTGCTCTCGCGTATTTCGAGAAGGATGGCAGCGAGATCGAAAAATTACGCGAGAGCATCCGCGCAGATCTACGGCTTCTGCCAACGAGTCTACGAGAAGTGAAGGCTCATGAAGCAGAACTGCTCGAGGCAATCGGCAACCGCTTCTGGTCAACCCTCGACTATGATAAAATCATGGCACTGCGGAATACCTTTATGCCGCTCATGCGCTATCGCCGAGCCCAGAGAAGATCCATTGTCGAACTGGATATTGCGGATTCCGTCCTTGACCGTCGTTGGATTGCCTTTGGACCCGGTGGTGAGGGAACCTATATAGATACTTATCGAGCAGAAGTCGAAGCGCGTATTAAGGAGTTAGCTGAAACCCATCCGGTTGTCCGGAAAATAAAAGACGGTGAAACGGTATCTGAAGACGATCTTCAAAGCCTTATCCGCACACTTAATCAGGCCGATCTTTTCATCACCGAGCAAAACTTGAGGGTCGTCTTTGGTGTCGAGGATACGCCATTGGTCGATCTTATCCGCCTCGCTATTGGGCTCATTCATTTGAAGTCCCGTGCAGAGTCAATAGGAAAGGCGTTTGATCGCTTTATTGCCTCACACCAGGAGTACAGCGCAGATCAAATTTTATTCATACGCACGATTCGCACGGTACTGGTGCAGGAGGCAGAACGTGCCCGGAAAATCGATCTCACATACGACAATCTCTTTGAACCACCTTTCACAAGTCTTGGTCGGAACGCAGCTGAACGGCTTTTCACCAAACAGCAGATTGACGAGTTGCTTGATTTCATCGAGCAGCTAGCCGCGTAAGTAAAGGAACACAGTATGCTCACATCTGAAACAGAACTGAAGCAGAAGATAGATGATTTATGGGACCGCTTCTGGTCGGGCGGGATTGCTAATCCCCTCTCGGCTATCGAGCAGATATCGTATCTCATATTTCTAAAGCGTCTCGAGGATCTAGATACGTATGAAGCATCCCTTGCCAAGCGCCAACAACGAACTTTTACTTCGTACTTCGAGGGACACGATGATTGCCGCTGGTCATTTATCAAGGAGCAACATCCAGATCGAATGCTCGAACTCGTTCGGGACAAGGCCTTTCCTTTTCTCAAAGAACTCAGAACTAATGGGAACACATTCTCTGAGGCAATGAAGGATGCGGTCTTTATTATTCCGAAAACATCGCTGCTGGCGAGTGCTGTTGCTATTATCGATACACTCCCCATCAGCGATCAAAACTTTGATATGCAGGGAGACCTCTACGAGTATTTGCTCTCGGAGCTAAATCTTGCAGGGAAGAATGGTCAGTTCCGCACTCCACGGCACATCATACGCATCATGGTCGAGTTAGCCAATCCACGACTGGGTGAGTGGATCTTCGATCCTGCCGCCGGGACAGGAGGCTTCCTCGTCGCCGCCTATCAGTGGATCCTCAAGGCGAACACGCCACCAGAAACTGTGCGGATCGACACAGATGGCTCATGGCATAATTTGACGGGCGAGTTGATAGGACGCGATAGGCAGAAATGGGAATTGCTCGATGGAGAACGTCTTGTCGGTCGTGATTTTGATACGACGATGGTCCGTCTTGGATTAATGAACATGATGCTCCATGGGATTCGGCACCCCGAGTTTCGCTATAAAGATACCCTTTCAAAAGGGTTTGAAGCAGGACAAAAGTTTGATGTCATCCTCGCTAATCCGCCATTTACTGGGAATATAGATAAGAGCGATATCAATAACGAACTGCTCAAGCTTCCTACCACCAAAACAGAATTACTTTTTGTTGAGCTCTGTCTCGAACTCCTTGAAACTGGAGGCCGCTGTGCTATTATCGTCCCAGAAGGCGTGCTCTTTGGTTCAACCAAAGCTCATAAAGAGTTACGTCAGAGGCTTGTCACAGAAAACCAGATAGAGGCGATTATTTCGCTGCCGGGAGGCTGCTTTAAGCCTTATACAGGTGTGAAGACTGCAATCCTATTCTTTACTAAAGGAGGCACTACAGAGCGCGTTTGGTTCTATGAAGTTACTGGTGATGGTTATACCCTTGACGACAAACGCGCATCTGATCATACGCATAATAATTTGCGTTTTGTTTCCCAAGCATACCGTATTTTAGCAAGAAGCGACCGAGAAGCCTGGGAAAGTGACGAGGTACAGAAGGTTGCTCTAGAGCAATCTTGGATTGCCTCTCGTGAAGAAATTATAAGCCACAATTATAACTTAGCAGCTGGCATCTATCGACCTCGTTCTCTGGAGGAAATTGAACACGAAGATCCTCGTAAGATCATGTTTCGTGTGCGTAATCTAGAACAACAACTCCATCAGAAACTAGGCACCATTGAAAAAATGTTGGGCGAGGTAATAATCGATGCCTAAGATATCTACAGAATGGAAACAGCAGACTTTAGGGGAAATTGCTGAGATAGTCGGGGGCGGCACTCCTACCCGCTCACGTCCAGAATTCTTTAGTGGCGATATACCTTGGGCCACCCCAACGGATGTTACTGCTCTTGATGGATACCTACTTTATGATACTAAGGAATATATCACGCAGGAAGCAGTCGACAACAGCTCTACACGTCTACTTCCGGTTGGCACTGTACTACTCACATCTCGGGCTACCATTGGTTCAGTTGCTATTGCCATGCGACCTATGTGTACTAACCAAGGCTTTGCAAACTTTATTTGTGCGCCAGAAGTTCATAACCGCTATCTCGCTTGGTTTCTACGTAGTAGTGCAAGCTATCTAAAAGGATTAGGTGGAACTACAACATTTCCAGAGATTTCAAAATCCACTCTACGCAACATAACTATTAGATATCCTGTCGATCCTTTAAAACAAGAGCAGATCGCTGATTTATTGGACGATGTTGATTCAGCTTGCCGCGTTTGTGATCAGATCAATAGGGAGATGGAGAAACTGATTACAGTGCTTTTTGTAAAGATATTTGGTGATCCTCTAAGCAATCCAAAGAAGTGGAATGTGGTAGAACTTGGTCAGTATGCAGAGATCGCAGGTGGTCTCCAAATAACACCGAAAAGAAACTCCAGTAGAGGTATTCCATATCTAAGAGTTGCTAACGTCTATCGAGACCGACTTGTGTTAAGCGAGATCAAAACGATGGATGTTTCCCCGGCAGAGTTAAAATCTAAAGCTTTGCAAAGGGGAGATATACTCGTCGTAGAAGGTCACGGAAATCCGGAAGAACTGGGAAGAGCTGCGGTATGGACAGGAGCTATAGATCCCTGTGTTCATCAAAATCACCTTATTCGAATTCGTACAAACGGAAATATTCTTCGACCAGAATATTTATCTCGCCTTATCAACTCATCCTATGGCAGAAACTACTTCCTAAAAGTTGGTAAAACGACGAGCGGTTTAAACACGATCTCGACAACAGTTGTTAAAAGTTTTCCTACCCTTCTTGCTCCTCCAGAGCTACAAGAGTATTTTACCAATCTCATACACGAATATGAGGAATACCGTGATGTTCAGGTTGAGATTGCTAAGGAACTGAAGTACTTATTTTCATCGTTGCTATCGCACATTTTTACAGGGATTTCGATCGACATTTCCTTGGATGAGGCTACAAATAAGCCCTCTCCCAGTCATATTTCTACGAAGCGCACAATTTGGTCCAAGCTTTCCATTACCCAACGCACTTTATGGGAAGCTTCACAGATCTTCACAGAACCATTTAAGGTAGAAGATCTTGGTGAGAGGGTCCATTCAGTGTATGGAACTTCTCCCAACCGCGAGTACCTCTGGAGTTCATTAGACCTCCTTGACGCTCTCGGTGTCACCCTCAAAGAGGGGAATAATAACCTGGACAGATGGCGCCGACCTGATCCAGAAAATGACCCGGAGATCAATATATGAGGCTTCGACGGCTCTGGCTTGGCAATTATTATAACCTAAAAGAGGTTACCATAGAATTTGATCCATCTCCACCAATCTATGGTTCGACAAGCATACGCTTTTTTGTGGGGCTCAATGGTTCAGGAAAATCCAGCGCATTAGAGGCTATCGGCTTAATCTTCAGTCACCTGACGGCAGGAGCCAAACCCAGTATCGAATTTGATATAGAATATGAGTTGCGTAATCAAGTGATACGAATCACGAACCGACTTGAGAACGATTTCCCATTAGAACCGGTCTCTCCAATAGGAGCGGCAGTTCTTATACGCTCACCTTCAGAAGATGAGTGGAGGCAGGACCACCTGCGAAGGGAGTGGTCCTCTTCTGGCGATGCAATACTACCAAGCCGTGTTATCGGCTACTCGACAGGTCCTACAAGTGGCCTTCAATGGGCATTGTCTCGATCTATTGAACGTTTTGTATATAACCGACTTGGAGATTTCGAGGATGAACGGCGCCCGGAAGGGCTGAGTGAAGAAGAATGGCAGGAGAATCGCCAACAAATGCGTGCCCTCCTTGAAGCTGAGCGTGACGATTACCTGGACAATCCCGACACTCTCTTTCTTGGTTCTGAGGATGCACTTTGTGCAGTCCTTCCTCTCCTTACTCATCAACCAGACGCGCCTGAATCCTCTGATTACTTGGAGAGACGTGCGTCCATACTGAACCGAATCGGTCTAGATCCAAGGGAGCCGCTTGCTGCCTTCACCTTTCACGTAACAGGAGATTGGGAAGTACGTCTCACCCCTAATCGCGCTAGGACCCTACGGAGTTTACTGCAGAAGGCTACTGTCAGAAGAACTATTGCATCAATTCCAACCCCTAACATCTCAAATGATGAGCCACCACCGTCAGACTTTTACGCCGCCTTTGACTTTGACGAAGCTTTCCGTACCCAAGAATTGCAAAAACTCATCCCCACGCCTCTGGCGTTCTTTGAGGAACTGCTTGCCTGGAAAAGGCAGGGGGGAGTACGGAGAATTCGGCTTGTGCTTAAAAAGCAAGGGATCGAAGATCTATTTACAGAATCTGCACTGTCTGATGGAGAATTCCTCTATATCGGGCGCTATGCGGTATTATTGATGCTCAGGGAGGTACCAGAAATTCTTGTCCTTCTGGATGAGCCAGAGACCCACTTCAACGACCGCTGGAAGGTCGATCTTGTTAAAGACATTCATACCTTGATAAATTCTCAAAGTGGCGAACAGTCAGATCGTATTCGTAACGAGGTATTAATCGCCACCCATTCAGGCCTGACATTAACAGATGCCGATCCACGGCAAGTTTACAAATTCGTAGAAAGGGAGGGGAAGATCTTCGTGGAACCGCCACCCATTTCGCCTTTCGCCGCTAACCTCGGCGACATATCACGCACCTTCTCCGAAACAGAAAGAGCTATTGGGAATTATGCGAATGAGCGCATAGAAGAGGCTTTGCGAGCCGGATCTAGGGAAGAGATAGTACAGCTTGTAGATGAAGTTGTAGGACCGGGTTTCTATCGCTTCCGACTGCTGAATAAGCTAGAGCAACTCGAAGAGGAGAAAGGGGAGTAGGGGGTAACAGTGCTTCTTCCAGTTAAAGAACCAACATGTGCTCAGGATCTACAAAAGATAATAGAGATGATCGGATGGCTCTTGGATTACGTTGCTGATTGGGCAGGTGACTCATTCGATAGACAAGACTTCCGGGCCCGCCTTAAGGACACCGATTACGCGTCCTTGATAAATGTACGTTCAACATTTGGTCTCCCTACACTTCTGCAACTTTCACAGGATGAACGTAAGCAAATTCGCGATGCTTTTTATAACGATATTCAATTCTGTGATCACCTTGAAAGTCCTGACTTCGAGTTTCTTTTCTCAAGCTTGCGTGAAACTGTGGAACAGTCTGGAGAGAATAAAGGACCAAAAGATGTTGGTAAAGCTTTCTTACTGCTTTTTTACGAACGGCTTGCTAGCTCGGGATTTCATGACCAAACTGGAGGTACTATATTTTGCTTAACTCGAACTCTCGTTGAGGAAGGCTATCGTAGGGCAAATGAAAAGATGGCTCGTTTATGTCCTGCTTGTTTGGGGTTACTGGAAGAAAGGACTTCGAAAACATCCCTTGTTGACTGTGAGCACTTCTTTCCTAGAAAATTATATCCACCGCTTATTATTCATCCTAATAACCTCATCTTTGTCTGCAAAGCTTGTAATCAACAACACAACGACGATAATCCGATTGATCCCATTAGAGGCTCTGAAGTTGGTGGATTACGGAGAATATTCGTGCCCTATAGACGTTCGGCACTGAAGGCTAGAGATCTGCAAACACAAGAACTAGATGAACTTAGTCTTAAGTTTAACATGGAGGATTCTGAAAAACCTCTCGTAAAGCTTGTTGGTGGACCAGATGAGTACACTTCTGCTCGTGTCGAGAACCTTGATCGTCTCTACGGCCTTTCTGAACGTTGGAGCAAACTCCTCCCTGGGATATACGAAACAATACGAGAGTCAGCCCGAATTGACTTGGAGGATCAACCATTAACACAACAAAACATCAAACGATATCTCAATAAGGAATTTAGAAAGCATAATATGTTGAGTCAAAGCCGCGAGGGAGAATATTTGACCGGTCAATATTTACGCTGGATACAGCAGGAAAGATCGAATTTACTGATGAAAGAACTTACAATGCACTAGGAGGAACTGCCCTACCAGGGGAAAGCCTTACGCGTGCGCACAGAGGTGCGCCGCTTTGTCTGCACTATTCGACACTGTCCCCGTACCACCTTTGCAAAAGGCTTCCCAGAACTGACGTGCGTCTATGCCCGGCGAACGCAGCGACGAGCCGAGGCCCTCACTGAGATCGCCTTTGCCGTCGGAGGCTAAGCTGGCTCCCACCTGGCGAGCCTTGTTTCACTTTTGATACGCCTTTCCTCAAATTGACTGAAACCCTGATCTCCTTCCCCATCAATGTCTCAAAGGCGGACATTTTGTCCGGGTTTGAAAAATCATCGTAAGGCTCATCTCCTGTTCATATGGTTTGGGACGAAGTGAGAGGTAGAACTGAGCAGCGCTATGAGAAAGATGCTTTAGCAACCAAGGGAATGAGTTGCTTACCCTGCTTTACATGCCACCTTAATTCATTGCTGTATGTTTTCAAGACTCAATGTGCTGACCCTGTGCTATGTAAATGCCATCATCCGACAATGGCCTGAAGATTTCTGCTTCCCATCCGCCTCTCGAGGTTCTCGACGCGCGGCTTACGGCATCGTTTATACTTCCGCCTACTCCCACATGGGTATGGATCATTGCTCTGAACAAGTCCTTTCTGAAGACCCAGCAAGATGGGAGAGCTCTTGAACCGCTTTACCGGCTTCGGTGGGCACTCAGTCGCCTGTGGGATGGCTGTCGCCCCATCCTTGGTTCGATTCTCCTTGTCAATCTGGAAACCCTTCTAGCTCTCGCGCTTGTTCGAGGCTAGAAGGGTTCCTCAAAAATGAGGGATTACTCATATATACCGACAATTTCCATTAACACTTACTTCCTGCGCTTCGCGATCTCCTCTTCTGTCGTACTGCTCGTCACCAACTCATACAATAATGCCTGTCCAGTTTTTGGACGCAATACACGACCCAAACGCTGAATGTATTCACGCTTGGTGCTATTGCCGCTGACTATTATAGCGATGCGGCAATCGGGTACATCCACACCTTCATTGAGTACGCGACCAGAGACCAGTTTGGTATACTGACCAGAGCGGAAGCGTTCGAGTATGGCGCGACGTTCCTCATTTGGAGTCTTGTAGGTAATGCTTGGCAGGCAGAAACGGCGGCTGATCTCATCGACGACCTGATTGTACTCTGAGAAGAGAATGACCTGGTCAACAGCATGAAGCTGCAGCAAGCGCTCGATCTCGATATATTTAACGGGGGCGTTCATGGCGATATTGCGCATCTCGCGCCAGGCGAGCATGGCTTTACGCGCCTCGGGATCTCGCGCGCTGAGAAAAATAACTTTCTGCTGAAACTCTTCTGGAGAACGTATCACGATGTGTCGGCGCTGTAAGAAAGCCCTATAGATGCGTCTTTGTTCGGCGTAGCGCGCTTCGTCCTCGTTCGACAGGGCGATATCGATGCGTATCTCTTGGTATTGCGCCAGGTAACGTCCCTCGGTCAATTCTGCGGGCGAACGCCGATAGACCTCCGGCCCGATTAGATGCTGCAAATCAAGATGTGCCATGTCACTACGTTCAGGAGTTGCGCTCAGTCCCAGGCGCAGGGGCGTAAAGGCGCTCTCTGCTATCAAGCGGTAGGTCGGCGCGGGCAAATGGTGACACTCATCGAAGGCCAATAGGCCGTAACGTCTGAGTTCGCGTGGGTAGAGTGCAGCGGAATCATAAGTGATTATTGTGATAGGTTTCATCTCTTTCTCTCCACCACCAAAGAGACCAATTTCATCAGGGCTCAAGGATAGTGCGGAGACCAGAGCGGTGCGCCATTGTTCTAGGAGGTCGAGTGTGGGTACAACGACCAACGTCCATAGAGCCGTTTCGTGAATAGCCATTGCCGCCACGAGTGTCTTTCCTGAGCCGGTGGGCAGGATAATCACACCCGCACTACCCTGTGCCACCCAGTTGGCCAGAGCCTCATTTTGATAAGGGCGTGGCTCGATCTGTAGCGCAGTCGCAAAGGGAAGAGCAGGCCGTTCCTCAAATGCAACATTAAATGCTGTACGTTGTGCCTGTAAAGCTTGTTTCACTGCCTGAAAATGAATCGGCTGCGTGCGCAAGAAAGCATGTCGCTTATCACGTCCCATAGCCGTACGCACATCCGCAGGCAAGTACGTTCCAAACAGCGTTTGTAGCAGTTCCGGCGTTGAAAGGCGCTGCATCCCTTCGCTGGGGATTATAATGAGGTCGCGACCTCGATGATCGATGGTAGTCATTGAGCAACTTCGCTTTTTATTTGAGATAGCAAACGACCAAAGTCAGTCTGATCGGGTAATGCTAGATTCCTCTTCTTCTACAATGAAAAACCCTTCTTACAAAAATGTCTCGGCCAGATTTTCAGAATGATATCACATTAGAATAAGCCTATTGTAGCGGAGGATGCTATCTAATGCAACGTATTGTATATTACTCGGAGTTGTCCTCATTGGCAAAGAAATGCTGCCGCCATGTCAGCATATACCCGTTTATTACCCACGCTTGAAGCATTCGGTCGTGGAGATAGGTATTCTTTGCAGCTAGCTCAGCGTAGCAGTCTACAGCGAAGTCAATCATGGACAGGTACTCCATCTCCTCAGGATTGCTCATCGCACGAGCAAGGGATTGTCGAAAAAGTGCCTCCCCTTGCTCCCTCGCCAGTCGAGTTCGAAACGCTTGCTTATTTGTGCCATCTCAACCGCACGGGCAAGAAAAGGTTCAAGATGATCGTTCCTCACCATGGCATCGATTCAACCTCACAACAGAGGCGGAACTCTTGACGAAGAGCAGCCACGTTGCGACAAGCGCCTCCGGTAAGTTCGTAAAAAAACTCTTCAAGAGACCAACTTAGAAACTCTCCTTGCCGTGCCATATAGATGCCAACGGAGTGGATATGATATTCGTCCTCAAAGTCGAACAGAACGGATCCAGCGAGTTGACGCAGCCAGGCGGCAGGGATCTTCGGCTCACAGTTTGTCTTGATCTCAATCAGGCATCTATCGACAATGAGGTCAGCACTTTCTTTACCCAGGTCATTATGACCTAAAAAGGTAGGGTTGATAATAGAAGGGGAGTACAACAAGGTGGAATATTTATCATAGAAATATGCAAACATTCTAGTAAGATCGTCGATCCATCCCTGGAGCGGAATGGCTAAAAGGTCGTCCATGTCCTTTTCGTAAATCGGTTTGAGCAGCGGGCAGTTTCTGTAGCTTTTAGTACGGAATATTTCTTCGATGAGACCCAAAACGAAGCAGTAACGGGCCAACATTTGTTCAGATTCCACATCTAGATGTCGACCTGCCGGCTGCAGTAAGGCAAGAGCTGACTCTAATTGCTGAAAGAACCCCTCAAAAATGCGAGAGAAGTCTTTAAAGTATATATCTTCCATCCTCCAGGCCACGTGTGACGCGATGTGCCACGCGTGTAAATCCTGAGTTGTTGTATCAGCGAATCCGTACCCAATTCGATAGTAAATGGCCTTCTCGAGTGTCCTGTATGGGCTACCCACTGCGAAAGGAAGCAACGTGTCCGCTGATCGCAGTTGTTGTTTGATCCGCCTTGTGAGAGAAGTTACGTGCAACAAATCCTTTCGAAGGAAGTCTCCCACATCGCTTTCTTTATGGTGGCGGAGATGCCAGGTGAGCGACATTGTGACTACGGCCCTTTCTCCTAATAGGTTATATGGGGTTAGTATCAGCATTGTTTACGATAGTGAGGTGAGGTCGTGCTGATCCATGGGATGGTTGAACGATAACCTGTCCCCCTTCTTCTAAACGCTTCTGTAGTAGCCCTATCTGCTGACGAAGCTGAATGTTCTCTTTCTCGTATTGTTCTATTAAACGAATTGCCTCATCCAGATCCTCAATGGCAGAAGTGCGTACCTGAAGCAGAGCTTTTTTAAGTTGTTGACGAAGGTCAGCAACCTCGCGGCGCAGCTGGAAAAGCTCTTCGTCTCGAGAGAGACGTGGTCCAGGTAGTTGAGAACGTAACTCTTGAAACTCTGGGCGAACAAGCTTATAGAACCGGACAGTCGAGATCCCAGCTGCTTCAGCTATTTTTGCAGGGGTGAAGTCTCGTTGGCTCTGTGCCTTCTGATGCAGTTCGTTCATAATCTCAAGAAGTTGTGTGCGTCTATCTGTCGCTTTCATGTGTCCGGTCCTTTCTCCTGGATTTCTTGCAGGCGCGTTTTGAGACGCTCCTTTAAATCTTGACTACTCTCTGGGAGGGCTTCCAAATCACAACGTGAAAGAGCCTCTATCTCTAGAGCCTCTGCGCGACGAGAGAGTATTCCGTGCTGCTCCGCCTGCACCTCGTGTCCAGATCTAATACTCTCCTGTTCCTGTTGTTGGTGCGCACGCACCGTTTTTGTGATCTGGATTAACATCTCCGCATTTTGGGGATCAGTGGCAAACCATCTACAACCGCCATCCTCCGCAGTTGTGCAATTCAGATAATCATCACATGCTGCAGGGCCCTGAGGGAGCCAACAGTAGCCACATGAAACGCGATTGGGTTGCATAAACTGTGGGTTGTTCTGTATAAGGTTGCGCCAACGGGGAGGGATCGGCTTAGGCTGCCCAGATCGGAATCGCGGCTTCCGTTCGGAGTCCTGATAGTCTGTACCGAAAAGTGTGGAGAACCAGTCCGTCGCGGGGCCCACAAGCTCGCCATTCTTAGCTTTTTCAAGGAGGATCATATTCTGCTCGCGTGCATTATGCTGATAATGAGATTGCATATTACGGTCAGTGTGGTTGAGATCACGTTGCCGTGATAGAATAGGCACTTTAGGATCGCTAGCAATGGCAGATTGGCGTGTGTGCCGTGCTTGGTGGGTTCGTAAGCGATAGATTTCACCGTCGGCGGATCCATCCGCAGTGATGTTCCACCGCTCTAGTATTCCCAGCTCGCCATGAGTACCATGCAGCCAGTGCTGAAAGGCATCGTAAGAAAGTACCCTTGCATCCTTTTGTATCTGTGATTCCGGGGGGCCGCCCTTGTATTTACGTGAAGACCGGAACTCATCAATATTCTCTCGTGGAAAAGCCCGAATAGCGCTGGGGCCACATGTGAGATTCCAGTGAGAAATCAATATTAAAAATTCCCGTTCCTCTACAGGGGCAGCGTCGCGAACTTCGTCGCCATAACGTATAAGCTCTGTAACGCAATATGTCACGATATCTTCCCACTTACCACTCACATACACGCGGTTTTGAGGCCCGTGTTTATTTGGGGAGAACTGGAACCAAAGTGCTCCTTTAGGTCCACTTCCCCTGGCGGGGTAGTACACTAGTGGACCTTGCGGACCTGTTCCTCGTGGAGCTGTCAGTACCTCACCGATCCTTCGGCCTAGGGCGAAGTTGAGAATGAGAACGCAGAGGCGGAGATGATGGAAGCGGTTGAGCTTTTCACGTGCTTCACGATGAAGCGCAAGTTTATTGAAGAATTGGCTAATAACAGGCATGGGAATCACCTGGTGGGTATCCAGGGCGGATTCACCCGGCCTTTTCTTCTCATGAGGTGCTACTGGAAAGATAACCCGTGGGAATCCAAAGTGCATCCTCAAGTGTTTCCAGAAGGAGCGAGAATGTGTTTGCACCCGTACTCTGTCTCTAAAAGCGGCGGCGTCATTGTTTTTCAGGGGAAGGAGTTGTGCATTCCAGAGTGCCCTGAAGTCGCTCTCAAGGGCGATATCATCGCAAGACTCGCAATGATGATCGATAAGGTAGGTATCAGCGCGTTTAAGCACGTTAGGTATCGCTATAGTGTAGGCTGAGAGCACGTCGTTGCATGCGAGAAGGCGCTGATAGCAGTGCCACTTGACATAGGGCTTCAAAAAAGAGTGGAGGTTTGCAAAATGAAAGCGATAGTAGCCCGGTTGTGAGGGAGCGCCGTGGGCGGCATACTGCCACGCATCCCATACATCTGAGGCAAGATAGAAGAGATTTTTGGGATCGCGTTCATCGCCTGTTATGAAGCGACTAAGTTCATTCCAATGACTTGTAGGATAACGGTGGTTTCTAGAAGAGTCGGATAGAATCTGCTTGCTATCTACGCTCATGCATGGAACCTCTCTTGGACGAATACAAAGTTCGCCTCAAAACGCTCAAACTGATATTTCTTCTGAGCAAGCAACATTTCTGATCCTGGTACTTCGGCCAAATTCTCTAGTTCCTGTTTGCGATGGCGATGTTCCATTTTCCATGCATCAAAAAACTCCGGCCCCGTCACGAGGTGCTCGCATAATGAGCAAGGAGGAGGGCTTCCTTGAATAGCCTTGACACAACGCTTATGACGGCAGCGACCAACATCCTGCATCTGCTTCACTCCTGTACTTAGCAGTGAGACGCGTTCCTCGGGATCAAGCTCATCTAGAATCAAGGGAGCCTGCCAAAGAGTCAAAGCTGTTCGTCCGTATTCATCAAGAGGTGTGCCTACCTCGGCTGGATGCTCGAACCGATCAAACTTAGCGTAACGAAGCGTACTGCTGAAATGAAGATGCCCGAGTTGCGCACGCACTGCCGCGAGATTTCTACCTTCGTATAATGCGCGTGTGGTATAGGTTCGCCGGAGTACTGTGGGGTTTAGCGGAAGGAGAACACCTTCTCGTTCGAGACGATGGCGTTTTGCAAATTCCAGTAAACGATGGGGCAATCCGGAACAAGGTTGTACTTCCCAATGCCCTCGAGTGTTGCTGCTGAGAAACACAAATTCTGTTGCAAGCGCTGCACGAACCTGAGCTGTATGTTCAACATACAGCTGCAGCTGTTGGGCAAGGAGGGCAGGAAGCACTGCACCATTCTCCTCTACCTTCTTGTTATGCTTCCACGCTAGAATATACAAGCCTGGGTGGACTTCTGCCCAATCGTCCGTTTTGAGGCGGAGAATGCTTTCGCGTCGCAAACCAGTGAACAGCATAAGAAGAATCATGAGTGCGGTTGCCCACTGGATGACAACCGCAGCGTTCTCTTTTGAGAGCGGGTGCAGGCTTACCGTAAGCAGATCGGGGTTCGTGTTTATATAGGCAATACCTGCGATGATGTCAGTAAGACATCCCTGAATGACGGCATTCCATTCATTCTCGGAGAGGAACTCTTCACCAACTTCTGTACGCCCGACTTTGACGTCGTCCCGCAGCCAAACTGAAATACGAAGCATCTCCATTTCGTCAATAGCATCATCATGCTGAGCCAAGCGCATCAACTCTTCAAAGATGAGCGCAAGGCATGGTCGTGCTAGCTGACGCAGCGCCTGGGTTCCATTGAAAGTCATCCAAGCTCGTTGCACGCCTTCTAATCTAGCTCGACGGATATCGGGTACCTCCTCTCCGAGGAGAGCAATCCCCTTGAGGAATCCCTGGTAGTGACGATCTACAGTACCAAGAGCAATGTCTGGCGAACGTAGCTCTTCCCGCAGAAAGGTCCACCCGATATCAGCAAAATCCTTACGAAGCCGTCCTCTTTGGAGGAGATTCTTTCCTGCAGGCCTTAAATCCCAGCTGTTACTATCAAGATCGATCCAACCTCCGGGAATTTCTCGTACATTCATGCCAGCAGGGGGGGCTTTAGGCTGTTCACGTGTATGAAGTGCAAGTTGACGACGTGCAGCGAGATATGGCTCCTTGAACCACGGCCATGTTCCCGCTCCGTTGACGTCAGCCAGTTCTATAACGCGCTGTCTGGTCAACTCGCTGACAGGTATATGGGCATCTACTAGACTCTGAAGAGCAGCCAAAACCTTCTCTTCAGTCGTTGGAAGCGTTGCTCTACGAGCTTGCCATTCTTCTCCTATATAATGAGATGCCAGGTTAGAGGGAATATTTACCAGTGCAGCGATTTTTGGCATCGTAAAGTCTTCTTGCGTTTTGGCTTCTGCGTAGACCCTCTCCATTGCCTGCCGCATTTGCTGCAAAGTGGCAGTGTATTGAGGTGGGAGTATCTCCCGGCGCGAACGCCATTCGTCTGCAGGAAAGTGATCCCGCGCTGTAGCGACAGGTATGCCCGCACGCTTTGCTATGTTTACCACGCTGAAATCGGCCTGATACCTTGCTTCGGCATAGACAGCATCCATCGCTTCTTTCAGGCGCATCTCGATCCATTGGTTCCGTAACATCTCCCACTGTCGCTTAGAAAGCCGCTTGAATACATGTTTGCTTGGGACTCCCAAGGATTTGGCAAAGCACTTCATTGTCACGTCTTCATAACGCTGAGTTCGTGCAAGATAAGCCTCGGCCTGGAGCAGATACGAGGCAGCTTCGGCCTCCTCTCGAGTTTTGGGAAGTGCTGCTCGGCGGGTTCGCCACTCGTCCTCCGAAAGGAAGCGACGAACCGTCGCGAGAGGTATCCCGGCATGCCTGGCAATGTTCTTTATAGTAAAGTCGTCCTGGGTGGTGGCTTCTGCGTAAGCGGCCTCCATAGCCTGTCTTAAGCGGTTCTCGATCCATTTACCTCGTAGTTCCTCCCATTGATATTTGGGAAGTCGCCTAGTTACTATACGTTCTGGCTCTCCCAGAAATTCTGCAAATTGCTTGAGCGACAGCGACTCGTACTGCTCTGTCGACGCACAATACCTCTCTGCGTGAAGATAGTATTGTGCAGTTATGTTAGACAGCTTTTGAAGTACTGTCCTGCCTCTAGATGGGGGAAGCATGGTTCGACTGGCTTGCCATTCGTCACTGGAGAGAAAGCTTTTCACGATGACGAAGGGCATCCTGGCATGTCTGGCGATGTTCTCTACAGTCAACTCTGCCAGGGTTTTACCTTCTGTGCGGAGGTCTTCTATAATCTTTCTTAGTCGGCTTTGAATGCATGTACGCCGTAATTGCTCCCATTGGGGTATTGGAAGCCGTCGGTATATTATGTCGACTCTAATGCCTAAGAAATCGGCAAGTCCCTGCTGCGTCATCGCTTCGTACGTTTCAGCTTGTGCGAGGTACTGCTCTGCTGCCTGGAGTAGGTACTGCCTGGTCATTCTGGAATCTTTAGTCATGGAATCTCTCCAAAAGACCTGCTCGTTTGAGTAGATGTGCGAACTTCTCATTTTCTGGCGCTACAATCTGGTCGGCGAATGCCTCACTGCTTGCTATATAAGGGTCAATGGAGCGAATCGAAGCGTGTCTCATATTCGAGACGATACCGCCGGGGCCTACCAGCTTTTGAAGGTCGTACCCGAATGAGTGCCGAAGTTTGTGAGGGGTAAGGAGCTTATTCCAGGGAGAGGTAAGAGCGGGGCGAAGTGTATTGAGCATGGCACGTACGCTCTCGCCACCGAGTTTCTCTCCATAGTTTCGCACACTGTGGCTGAGAAAAACATATTGTTGGTGTTCTGGAGCAGTATCTGACGGGATGGGTCGGTAATGGGTAGCATAGTGCCAAATTATTTTTTCTACCCAGGGAACCATAAGAACAGGTAAGCGCCCTCCTCCTTCCGCTCTGTGTCCCTTTGTGGTCAGATAGATGAGAGAGTTCTTGCGGTCAATATCTTCGAATCGAAGTTCCACAACTTCGGAGCGACGACTGCCAGCGCAGCGAAGCACCATGAGGATGGCGAGATTACGGTAAAAGAGCGCCCCTCGCTGCATTTCAGGCTCTTCTGCACAGGCAATATCACCATCGGCAATTTCTTGCCCCCATCGGTCATTGGCTGCACGAAGCAAATGAACAAACTGATCGTCAGGTATGCCGACGGCCCTACGAGTAGCCCACTTGAAGCGATGTGAACGAGGAAAGTGCCAGGAACGGGAACGAGAAGGATTCGCAAAATTGCGTACAGTACTGACTAAGTGGTTTGGTATTCCTTTATATCGCCGCCAGTCAAAAGAAACTCCATACCGATCTGTGATGTCTGCGGTAAGAGAGTAGAGGAGCGTAATCATGAGATCGGCAGTGCGTTTTCCCCGTTTCCCAGGCAATTGAACTTGCGTACCTTGAGCATTTGGAAACGGCTGACCAATTAAAGCATCCACGAACCACTTAAATTCTTCATTCGTAATACCAATGAGAGATTGATGACGGTGGGCGCAGAACTCAGCATAAAGGCGAGCCGCCCGTAAATAGGTATCGATTGATACCCGTGTTGCGCCTTCGTGTAGCTGGCGATCTTGCAGTGCAAGGTTGATCGGTGTAAGGGGTACCCCTCCAGCCATGAGTTTCGGTTCGCCGTCAACAAACCTAACTCGGACGGGTAATGTGAGAGGAAGAGTAAGTGTAATGCCTGGTGTTAAGGCCATCCTATTCTCCTTGATATCATTTGTGTCAAAGCAAGGGATCAATCTCATCTGTTCTGTCTTGGATGCCAAAGTTTGGCTTGGACTACTAACAACGTGCTCTTGAACAACAAACTTCGGAAAAAGAGTCCGTTGGCTTGAGAGGACCTTGCCTGGGTCCAAACCAAAGAAATAAAACCTTCCTTTGGTTTGATACTAACCTATGCGAAACAATTATTCAATGCATCATTACTTTATTCCTATTTGACTATTGCTAGATTGTATATTTTGTACAATCTAGCCGTCAAAAGGGATGCGGATTATGGGGTATGGAGCTGTGGTGTGTAGTATGTCAAGGTAATCTTCTTCCTGGTGAACCCTGTTATCGTAGCAGACCAATTCACCAGGTTCCGCATTGTTTAGGGCGGGTCGCTCTGTAACTCATGAAGAGAAATCATGCACCCGCGGTGAAAAATCCCGCATAGTTTGCTTAGAGCGTTGAGAAGCAGTAAAATGTGCGTATGAACCAGTTAATTAACAGCATCGATTACACAGAAGATGAATGTCATCATTTGCCCGCGCCGACCTATCGTTTGATCGCCGAAAGCGCCTTCACTCCCTTGCGTTTAGGTGTGAGCGCCACACCCGAACGCAGCGATATGGCCCATGTTGACCTGGATGGGCTGATTGGACCGGAAGTTTACCGGCGCTCGCCGTCGGAACTGACCGAGGGGCGCTACCTGGCGCAATACCAGGAAGTGCGCATCGATATCGCCCTTTCGAGCGAGGATGAGGCTCGTTATAGCGCCTTGCGTGCGATCTATAGCTCGTTCTTGCGACGGCGGCGTATCAGTATCAACTCGCCGGAGGATTTTCAGAAGAAGCTGATTTTTCTCAGCGCCCGCGACCCGGAGGCGCGCGAGGCGATGCTGGCATGGCGCGAGGCTCGCAGTATCGCTATGAACGCCCCGGCCAAATACGCCGAAATTGAACGGCTCCTGCGCCTGCACACCAACGACCAGGTCATCCTGTTCTCCGAGTACAATCCGGTTGTTGAAGAGATCAGCCGGCGCTTTTGCCTGCCGAGCATCACCTACAAGACGCCTGCCGAAGAACGCCGCATCATCCTGGAGCGGTTCCGCTCGGGCCAGTACAGCAAGCTTGCGACCGGCCGTGTGCTGAACGAGGGCGTCGACGTACCCGATTGCCGCATCGCCATCATTGTTAGCGGCAACAGCACCAGGCGCGAGTATATTCAACGCCTGGGGCGTGTCCTGCGCCCCAAGCTTGAACAGGCGGTGCTCTATGAACTCGTCACCGCCGGGACTACTGAGGAAGACATTGCTAAACGCAGGCGCTAGTTGTGCTGTTGCACTTCGTCACTGTTAGAATTGCCAGGCGCTGAATGCTGCCATAAATCCAGGTTACACCGCCCGTGTAGGTACCCGTAACCGGATCGATATGCCCGGAATATGCGTAGCGAAGCTGTGTTACCAGGTCGCCTAGTGTGTTGAGCGATGAGGCCTGTACCAGTTGATCGTTGGGCGTATTAAGCAATTGTATTGTGTCCATGCGCGCATTCTGCAACCAGACCTGCACCTGGTTCAGCGCCTTGTCAATTTGCGAGGCCATGATTTGCGTCGTCTTTGTCGCGCCGGGCGCGCCGGTTACCCCTTGCAGGTGCGCTCCGATGTGCCGCACAAAACCGATAGGATGTGTCAGAGTGCATGCATCGAGCAGAGGTACACGCGCAATCTTGAAAATTGTGCCATTTTCGGGGCCAATCGGCGTCCCTGCCGGCACGTGTTGCAGGTCCGGCACAATACAGGTGTCTCCATCCAGGTAGTACAGCACATTGAGGAGCTGTTGCCGTACTCCCACCGCATCCTTGCTACCCCAGTGATCATTCGCGTTCACTCCCCATTTGAAAACCTCTTCTGTATCTCGCTCCAGCCAGATGCCTAACCCACCATACAGGCCATACGTTTCGGTCAGTTGTTCGCCGGAGAGCAGGTGGCGCAGGTGATCCAGCATGCTGAAATGGAATCTGGTATCGGCGGGGTTGGGTGCGTGCGGAATAGTAGCAGCAAAGCGCCAGGCGCTGTAATCTAATGTGGGTGTGCTCGGCGTGTTAGTCGCGTCTTCCTGCGTAATCAGAAACCGGCTGTAGGTCGCGAGCAGATTCGAATGCTGCGCATCGCCTGGAAACACATAATGTACCAGGCCATTTTGCACCGCTAACGGCCCATTTCCTAACAGCAGTGGTGTCACCGCGTCATTGCCCGCGTCTCCCAGCAACCAGGCGTAGTAAGCCTTGCCTGCCGGTGGAGCGGGCACATTGTGCAGGTCAACCTGCAATTCGTCGTTAAGACCTTGATTATTGTTGACGTATAAGCGCCCGCTGCTCAGAAATTGCACCTGCCCAACGATGTTGCTTGTTACGGGCGGTGTTGGCGCGGCCTTACGCGGGAATAGCAGAAAAGCGCTGGCGATGGAGCCTGCCAGGAGCAGCAGGAGCAGCACGATCAACGCGATCAGTAAGCCTGTACGCCGTCGCTTTTTTGGCTCGGATGGCGGTGGAAAATCATTATTGGTGAGCAGCGGCGTGACCGGGGCAGGTATGGCTGTCCTGAGTTGCGGCGAGTTCGGAGTAGCGGAAACTCCCCCGGAATTATTGACAGGTGTTGTGCCGGGCGAACTGGACGGACCGGACGAGCTGGGCACACCTGGCAGGCTGGATGCCGAGATGGGGCTGAGCGGACTACCCGTGTTCGTCGCCGGTAGCAAAGGTGTGGCGTAAGCAACCTGTTGAACGGGCGAGAGAGAACCGATGCCCGGCTGCGATGAAGGGGATGGCGTCATACCCCTGGACTGATTCGCCGGGGTCAGGTATGTTGGAGCATTCGTATCTGTTATCATGTAACCTGGCCTGCTGATCTCCGATGGAGCGGACAGGTTAAAGGCGTCGGCTATTGCATCAGCCAGGGCGCCAGCGCTGCTGTAGCGGGCAGAGGGGTCTTTGGCCAGGCTGCGCATGATCACCATGGAAAGCGCGGGAGGGATGTTCGGGTTGATTGCCGCAGGCGGAGCGGGCGTGGCACTGATGTGCTGGATAATGATGGCGGGTACAGTGTCGCCGCGAAACGGCTGCGTGCCTGTGCAGATTTCGTAGAGGATGATACCCAACGAGTAGATGTCACTGCGCTCATTGCCGGGTCGCCCCTGTGCCTGCTCCGGCGCGATGTAGAGCGGAGTGCCCATCCACGAGCCACTTTGCGTGCCCGTGCTGGTTCCCAGCAGCTTGACGATGCCGAAATCCGTCAGGATCGGCTCCCCCATAGTCGTTTGTGAGGTATTGCGCGCATCCAGCAAAATGTTGGCCGGCTTGATATCGCGATGGATCATGCCGCGATGGTGCGCGTAATCGATGGCCCTGCCAAGGGCGGTAAAGAGGTACACAATTTCGTTGGAGGGCGGAAATTTGCCAACGCGCGAGGTGACGCGGAGATAATCGGCCAGCGTCGATCCCTCGATGTAATCCATGACCATATAAGCGATAGTGTTGCTGGTCTCCGGGGGACGCGAGATCTGGAAGTCGTGGATCTGGACGATATTGGGATGATGCAGGGAGGCGATGACCTGGGCCTCGCGCTCGAAGCGGGTAATGAAATTAGGATCATTCTGCAGGTCGGCGTGCAGAATTTTCAGCGCCACGTAACGCTGCAACTGCGTATCCATGGCTTTCCATACTTCTGCCATGCCGCCGCGACCGAGACGCTCGCGCAGCTCATATTTGCCAAGCCGCTGTGCAGCTGTACTCATGATATGTCTCCTTCGATGCTGTGAATGCCCGAATGAAGGACTCCTACCAGCCTGTATCCTCGACCTTCTCCACTCCTCCATCTCCAGGAAAGCAATAATAGATGATGAAAACGGCCCGCAACACAAAAGAACTTGTGCTTTCAGACTCATTATCAAGCAGGTTGGGATGAATGTCAATGTACTATCTCACAGTAAATCTGCGCAATTTGTACAAAAAATACAGCAAGCGAGTATTCATCCGCCTGTTCTGGCTAAAGGAAATACGCACGCTCCGACCGTTTTTACAGGACGAAGTTTGCATTTCTATACGCCAGAGCAGTTTTTCCTGTATAATTAACGCGCATGAAAAAGAATAGCAATACAGGGATGATATGGAGGGCAGGAGCCAGATTATAGAGTTTGACGAATTCATCTGATAATGGACGTGGAGCCGATGAATCGGCCTTCGGGATTACCAGGATAAGCAGTGAAGGAGCAATGTGTGCGTTTTAGCCTGCAAGATGTGAAGAAACAGGTACAGCGGCGGGGCGGTGATTTGTATGTCTCGCTCCACTTTTTGCGACCCGGCGAGCTGCATGCTGAGATAGCGCGCCTCATCGCTTTTCATGAGCAGCATATCGGCCTGCGACAGCGGCAATTTTCAGTCGATGAAGCCCGCGCGCTGATCGCCGATTACCGGCTGGCGAACTGCTTGCTGGCAACGCTTGGCGCCTGGTATGCCTGGCAGCAGCCCGACTGGAAGGAAACACTCCTGCGCCTGGGAAATGACGCCCTGACCCGCCTCGAGGAAGCCGGTATCACCTCTCCTATTTACCTGCGGCTCGCGCTTTACAATTATATCAATGAGCGCTATGGCGGCTTTCTGGATGGGCAGCAACGAGACGAGATTCTGCAAACCTTCGCAGCATCTCACAGCCTGACCCTTGCCGATCTCGAATACCTGCTGGCCCTCGACAGCGACTCCGAAACAGTGCTCGTGCGAGAAACAGCCCGGCCACCATCTGTCCAGGAGGTCGCCAGGCTGTATAACCGCTGGACTTTCGAAGCCGCGCTGTTCAATGCCTCTGACGTACATTTCGCCATCGATTGCCAGGCTTTCATAGAGGCGCAAAACATCGAAAGTTCCTCTCGTGTACCTGCCACCGGCATCGGCTCGGTCATTAAACGCCTGTGCTACCTGGCGCGTAAACTCGGCGTCTATTACGACCTGACCTATGAGACCGGCCAGCCATCCGCTATCCTGCATCTCACCCTCTATGGGCCACAGGAAATGACCGGCGCCCCACAGCAATATGGCTTGAGGCTTGCCAGGCTCTGCCGCATACTCCTCGACTATGGCTCATCGCGCCCCTCACCCTCTGCCCCATCCCATTCCTCATCTGCCGCCCCATCCCGTAGGGGCCGATTGATCGCGCCCACCGCCGATTTATCGGCCCGCCAGCTCATGCCCACCACCTCAGCCCAGCGCTCCGAAGCGCATATCAATCCTTCGGCCTCTCGTAGCCGCCCAAATTTGATCGGCGCTGTCCGCGAGGCCGAAGCAACCGTGCATTTCTTGCAGCGCTCCTACCGCTTCGTTATGAGCGCCGACCTGCTCAAACTCCTGCCCTCAGATACCATATCCTCCGAAGTCGCATCTCATCCCAGCAATGGAGGAAACAATTCCTCCATTGAGGAGGAGTACAGCGACCCTGATGGCCAGATTGATCGGGCCCCCAGTAGCGTTTCTCCCGCATCATCTCAAAAGGTCGAGAATCCTCCATCTATCTTCGATAGCAGTATCGAGCAATCGTTCGCGGAAGCGTTTGGGGCGCTGGCCAATAGCCGGGCCACCGATGGCTGGCAACTGGAACGCGAGCCAGAACCGTTATTGTTGCCCTCACCGTCCGGCGAAATGGCCTCGCAAAGCATCTTTATCCCCGATTTCGCGCTCACTCGTGGCTCGCGCCGCATCTATGTAGAAATTCTCGGTTTCTGGACACCCTCCTACCGCGAGCGTAAAATTGCCAGGCTGCAACAACTCAAAACGCGCAATGATCTCGTCCTGGCCATTCCTACCGAGGCCCGCGCCGCCTTCGCTGTAATCGCCTCTGATTTTCCTATAGTCGAGTACGATGGACAGCTTTCGGCAACGGAACTCTTGCAGGTGTTGCGCAGCCGCTACGATGATGTGGAAGAGCGGCTGGCGCGTATCGATGTGGAGATGGTACGCGAGCGCGTAATGAAAGAGGGTCTGGTGCCTGAACGCGCCTGCTATGAACTCTTGCATTGTTACCGGCGTTCGGAATTGCAGCGCGCAGCACAGTTTGTTGTCACAGAAACGATTGCGTTTACTATGGGAGTAGGACTCTATACAGCGGGCTGGTTGGAACATATGCAGGCTTCGTTCGTACAATGGGTAGAGAGCTCCGCGCAGGAGCGGCCTACATCTGAAATATCCTTGCACGAGGCTGTACAGTATTGCCGATCACAATCGCCTATCCTGGTGCAGTGCGAGGATGCTATTATTGAAGCGCTTATCGGTCTGTGGCCGCAGGTACAGGTGACCCGCAACTCGATATTCGATGCAGCCATACGCCTGGCGAATAGTACAGAGATCGCTGTACCGGCTGACCAACCGTATGAGAGCGAAAGCGTAGGGATGGTCGCCCATACAACTGGTGAAGCATTGCCCAGGAAACAGGTACGAGAACAACGGGCGGCCTACCGTAAGGGTGATCCTGGTAATCGCCCGCTCGCAAATAAGGGACGCTCACCCGCGAACAAAAGCCGCTCGTCCTCCAATGAAACTGTGCAGGGAGATTTATGGGGTTAAAGTATCCATTCTGATCGAAATAGGATGATAAGAAATAAGATGGACGTAAAAGAACTTGTAGGCGTAAGTCTTGGCAACTGTACTATTGAACGTATCATCGGTCAAGGTGGCATGGGAGCCGTCTTCCTGGCTCAGCAATCACGACCGGCACGAACGGTTGCCGTAAAAGTGCTGCTTCCAGCTTCCGCTTATGATACCGGTGAGCTGCGTATCGTGTTCGAGCGCTTTCGCCGCGAGGCCAATACGATTGCCAAACTGGAGCATAAAAATATTTTACCGGTCTATGAGTATGAGGAGGCAGAGGTGAATGGGCAGCGCCTGGCCTACCTGGTAATGCCCTATATCCGCGGCGGGACGTTGCGCGAACGCATTGACCAGATGAGGCGCGAGGGACGCCAGTTCGATCTGGATACCGTAGGCAACTATATCAACCAGGTTGCGGATGCGCTGAGCTACGCGCATGGTTTGGGGATAGTGCATCGCGATATCAAGCCCGGCAATCTGCTCTTTCACACCGATGGCCGCCTGCTGCTGAGTGATTTTGGCATTGTGCATTTGCGCGCGATGCCGTCGCTGACAATGGCGGGAAGTTTTCTGGGTACGGCGGAATACGCCTCGCCGGAGCAGATCAGTGGGGGCGCGGTGGATGCGCGCTCGGATATCTATTCGCTAGGTATTGTGCTTTTTGAACTCTTGACGGGCAAGGTACCCTTTAGCGGCCCGACGCCTTTTGTGGTGATGCCGAAGCACATACACGAACCGGTTCCCTCGGTGAGAGCCATGCGTCCTGATCTCTCGCCCGCCGTCGAATTTGTGGTCAAAAAGGCGCTGGCGAAGCTGCCGAAAGATCGCTATGCGAGCGCAGGCGAGATGGCCGCCGATTTCCAGGCCGCCATCTCTTCCGCCCTTTCCGCTGCCGCAGGTCTATGGCTTCCAGGTGATGCCAATCCTGGCGATCTCACCGTCGTCGGTACTGCCTGGCAGGCGCCACTATCCGCGGCAGGCACAGTACCGCCCGTCCAGTCGCCGGGTACATACCCCGCGGGGCAAACGCCATTAGCGGCAGGCCGATCACAGGGAATCGCCCCTACGGTGGCTGCGCCTGCTCCCGCCGGGGCCGGTCAATCGGCGGTAGGCGCGATCAATCGGCCCAGGCATAGTGATGAACAGTATGCGCCGGGGTTGCAACAGCCGCTGCAATTGCCACCATTGCCGGGAGAGAATGGAGCAAATGCGCCCGCTGCCTCGATACCGGTATATCGCCAGGGACGACGACTGTACTACTACGGCGTCATCGTGGCCGGCGTTTTGCTGCAATTGATCGTCCTTGCCCTCTTCTTCACGCCCCTCAAGGCGAGTGGCATGTCTCCTGCCCTTCTGGGCCTGCTGCTGGGCTTTGGCATCAATCTGCTTGCTCTGACCGCGCTGCTTTTTACCGGCGTGACGCGCAGCCGGTCCATCCGCAAATACTTCTATCGCGGCTTAATTGCCACGCTGCTGGCTCCTATCGTCAGCGGATTTTTCATCAGTTATGGTATGGTGGCGAGCGGCAAAAGTATTGACGTGCCGTTCATTGCCTACCTTGTACTCTTGCTGAGCAACATCTATACCGTTCGCCAGCTCGGCGCCGTCGATGCCTCCAGAGAACAGATCGAGGTTGCGCCCGTCCTCTGGCGGCCCGCGATGATAGGCGCGCTAACAGGTCTGCTTCCTTTGACGATGATCCTGATCTTCACGCTGATAGCTCCAATGGAGTTTCCGGCCAATAGCTCATTTTTCACGCGTATCTTTGGCGTGCTCTTTCTGGCGCTGATCGGCGCGCCTACGCCGGGTGCAATGATGGCGATCTGGCTCTCGCGGAACATGGTCTTCCCTACCCTGCTGCGCAGCAGCGCTATTGCCGGGTGTTTGATGTTTGTAGGGGCGTTCCTGCTGGTGGCGCTATGGGGTTCGGCGCCCGCGAATCACACGCTGTTGTATTATCACTTCAGCCAGCCTGGACTCGCGGCTATCATCATCGCCACGGTGCTGGCATTGATTGGTATGCTGCGCGGCATGCTCGATGCGAAAGTATACTTCTGGCTGAAAGGGAGAAGGCCGTAGGGACAGCACCTGGCGCCTGTCCTTTTAGTGGTGAAGCACCGGCAGCGTGAAATAGAATGTCGATCCCTGGCCCTTGCTGCTCTCCACCCACATCCTGCCTCCATGGCGCGCAATGATCTCGCGGGAGATGTACAGGCCGATGCCCAGTCCGGTGTAATTGCTTGATTCCACATCGGTGACCTGGTAGAAGCGTTCGAAAATCTTGTTGTGGTGGGTCTCTGCGATGCCGATGCCGAAATCCTGCACGCTGACCGTTGCCTCTTGTTTGTTCGCGGATAGCCGCACGAGTACCTTGTTCGCGTCCGGCGAATACTTTATGGCGTTGTTCAGCAGGTTGATCAGCACCTGCCCGATGCGGTCGCGGTCGCCGCTAACCTCTACAGGGCCTGTGGTTTCGACAAGCAGCGTGTGTGTGGTTGTAGCGGCCTGCACATTCTCGACCGTTTCCCGGATCAGGGCATCCAGGTCGAAGGGTTCTTCAGCGTAGCTCAGCTTGCCAGCCTGCATCCGGGTGATATCGAGCAAATCGCCGACCAGCTTTGCCAGTTTGTTGATCTGTGCGTTCATGCGTTCAAGGTAATGCAGCGCCTGAGTGTCACCTTGAGCAGTAATACGTCTCTGGAAAAGATTGATAAAGCCCTTGAGGCTGGTGATAGGCGTCCTGAGTTCGTGGCTGGCCATGCCGATGAATTCATCCTTGCGCCTCTCCAGTTCCACCTGCTGCGTGATATCGTGGGAGGTGCTGACAATCAATGCTGGCCTGCCCTGTTCATCATAAATCGCGGCCCCTGTGCCCGCCAGGGCGACCCAATGTCCATCTTTGTGCCGGACGCGGAGATAGGGAACATTCGCAATCATGCCCTCAAAAATCTTCGCGAATTCCGCTAATATGCCAGGCAGATCCTCAGGATGGTGGAAGCTGAAAGCATTTTGCCCGATCATCTCACCAGGCTCGTATCCAATTAAGTGTTTGCTGGAGGGAGAGATATAGATGATGGTTCCCTGCGCATCCAGCAGTGTAATCAAATCGGTGGTATGTTCAACCACTAAGCGGTAGAGTTCCTCGCTGGAGCGTAACTGAGCCTCTGCCTGCCTGCGTTCGGCGATCTCCTCTTGCGCTTCCCGGTACAATCGCGCGTTATCGAGTACCAGCGCAATGCGTCGGGCTAATTCCTCGGCAAAGGCCAGGTCATCGGCATTATAGCGCCGGAATGCTTGAACGGAGGAGAAAGTAATCGCGCCGGTGATCTTGTTGCGGGCGATGAGCGGCACTCCCATATAGGATTTCAGTCCGAGTGCTTCGATGATAGCAAGCAGCACGGGGTTATCGTGTACTGTTTCCAGCACTTCCCCTACGACATCGGCTATCAGTTCGGATTTGCCCGTTTCTAGCAAACGTAGCAGGCCGTAAGTAGCTGCCGGTACATCCTTATACTGCTCGTAAAGTGCCCTCACCAGCGTCACCTTTTCAGGGTCGAAATGGTGGACACTGATGTCTCGAATCTGCCCATCCTCATCGATCAGGGCAATGCGGCAGTAGTCGGCAAGCGCAGGCACGATCAGTTCGGCCACTTCTTTGAGCGTGACCTGCTGATCAAGAGAAGAAACCAGGATTGTGCTGGCTTGATTGAGAATCTGTTGTCTTTGCTCTGCCTGCTTGCGTTCTGTAATATCATGAATAGTGATGAAGACGGATTGGATATACGGCTCGGCAAGCAGGTTTTTCCATATGCCCTCGACCCAGCGCCAGGAGCCGTTCTTATGGCGAACGCGATACTGTGTCGTGACCGTAATATCTGGTTTTGCCAGGAGCTGTGCAAAGAGGTCTGCCGTTGCCTGCCGGTCAGCCGGGTGAATGACTTCAGATGCATGTAGCAGCTTTAGCTCATCGGGGGTATAGCCAAGGATACGTTCGATAGAAGGGCTTACGTATGTTACCTGCCCTTCAGCGTTGGTCAGCACAACAGCGTCCAGGCTATTTTCAATCAACGTGCGAAACAGGATTTCGTTTTGTTGAGAAAGGTCTATCTCCTGGTTCTGACCGGCAATCTTCTTCATATCCGCCGCCATAAGCCTGCATCACCCCCTACAAGTTGGCACGCCAGATATCCAGCGCTGATTGATTATACACTACTATAACATTTTTGCCCGGCAAAAACAATGTGTAGGCAGAGCGCCAGGTGCCTGTTCCCTGAATACCTGTAACCTCTTGCGTATCTTTATATGGAGTTGTAATGCGCTTCCGGTTATGCCGGCACCGGAAACATGTACTTCAATCGTAAAACTATTTCAGGTCCCGGGTTTTAACCTTAAAAGGAGGCACATACACTTATGCCCAAAAAAACAGGGCTTTTTAGCCTGCTGGTAGCTATCGCTACGCTCGCGCTGTTCCTGTTGCCGGGAACAGCCCTTGCTCGTCCCACTTCCGGTGGAGGAGTGTACCAGAGGACAAACCTGGTTTCAAATCTCCCCGGCAAGGCCCCCATTACCGACTCGAACCTGGTCAATCCCTGGGGCATCTCGTACAGCCCTATGGGACCGTTCTGGATCTCCGATAACGGCACCGGACTCTCCACCCTCTATGATGGCAAGGGAAATATCCAGCCGCTGGTCGTCACCATTCCCCCACCTATGGGTGGAACAACTTCCGCGCCGACCGGTACCGTTTACAACAGCAACAGCAAGGCTTTTGTGGTGACGGAGAACAAGAAGTCCGGCGCAAGCCTCTTCCTGTTCTCTACCGAAGATGGCACGATCTCGGGCTGGAATCCTAACGTTGACCCGACAAATGCTATTCTGGGGGTTGATAATTCAAAATCTGGCGCGGTCTATAAGGGCCTGGCAATCGCGACAAATCAGTCCGGCACCTTCCTCTACGCTACCAATTTCCGTGCCGGGACAGTCGATGTTTTCGACAAGAATTTCGTCCTCACCAAACTCTCCGGCTCGTTTACCGACCCGAATCTGCCCAAAGGATACGCGCCTTTCGGCATCCAGGCCTTCGGCAGCAACATCGTGGTGACCTACGCGAAGCAGGACAAGGCGAAGCATGATGATGTTCCAGGCCTGGGCCATGGATTTGTCGATGTTTTCGATACCAATGGCAATCTCGTCAAGCGCTTGATCAGCCAGGGCCAGCTTGACTCGCCCTGGGGACTTGCCATGGCGCCCGCCAACTTCGGGATATTCAGCGGCGATTTGCTGGTGGGCAACTTCGGCAATGGGCATATCAACGCCTACGATCCCAATAGTGGCATGTTGCTCGGTACGCTGATGAACAGTAAAGGCAAGATCATCAAAATTGATGGGCTATGGGGCTTAATGTTTGGCAATGGCGGCCAGGCCGGCCAGACCAATCAACTCTTCTTCACCTCGGGCTTACATGATGAAGCAGATGGTCTCTTCGGCATGATTACACAGATTGCTTAGATTTGAACTTCAGCAGAAGAGCAAGGTTATCCGGCGGCTCCGGGAGTCGCTGGATAACCTTGCTGAAGTCCATCTATTTCGGCTCTACACCCAGCCCGTCTTTTATGCCGGATACATCATATATTCCCCCGCGCTGCTCGTAGCCGCCCGTAAACGGGTCCTCGGCCAGCAGCATCGGTGTATCCAGGTCGATGTAGCGGAAGCCGCCCAGGCCGGCGACGAAATGGGCAGCGGCGCTGGCGGCGAGCCGTGACTCCATCATGGCGCCGATCATCAACTGTGTGTGGGTGGCGCGGCAAACGGCGGCGATGTCCAGCGCCTCTACGATGCCGCATTTCATCAATTTGATGTTGATGACATTAACCGCTCCCATAGCGATCAAATGAGCAACGTTGGCGGCGCTATAAGCGCTTTCATCGGCGGCCACGGGCACGGTGGTGTGCCGCGTGACGTAGCGCAGTCCCTCGTAGTCTTCTTTGGGGACGGGTTGTTCCATCAGCAAGGGCCGGATATCGCGGTCGTCCAGCGCCTCCAGGCACAGCAAAGCCTCGTTCGCCGTATAGCCCTGGTTCGCGTCGAGCGTCAGACCCAGCCCAGGAGCTGCCTCGCGCACTGCTTCCACTCGTTCGACATCTTCGCGCAGCTCGCTGCCAACTTTGATCTTAATACTGTGGATACCGCGTGCAGCAATATCCTTTGCCAGTTCGTAGGCATGTTCCGCGGTGACCAGGGGAATGCTCATATCCGTCTCGACCATCGTACCTGCTCCGCCGAAGAAGACATAAAGGGGAATGCCGTAGGAACGGGTCAGCGCGTCGAGCAGCGCCATCTCCATGGCGGCACGAGCAGTAGCCTGGCTGAAATAGACGCTGTGCATCAGTTTCGAGAGGATACGCCACTGAGCCGCGTCTTTTCGCTCGATTAGAGCAGCGCAGCCTCGCGCGGCAGCAAGCGCCGTTTCCTGCGACTCACCTGTGCTGGGCGGAAAAGGCGCGCCCTCCCCATATCCGGTGCTGCCATCCTCGAGTGTGAGCGTGACGAGTATGTTGCGCGCCTCGGAAACGCTGCCCGTAGCAATGGTAAATGGCTCGAGCAGCGGAATATTGAGCGGCTCAACGGTAATAGAACGAATGGTTGTGCCTGACATCTTTTCCTCACAAACTCGTGCGATTGCGCTGCCTGTCGGCATGACGTTCGATAGCCAGTTCGATCAAGCGGTCCAATAGTTCGGCGTAAGGCATACCGCTGGCCTCCCATAGCTTAGGATACATGCTGATCTCGGTGAAACCAGGCATCGTGTTCACTTCGTTGATATAGACCTTGTTCGTGCCTTTCTCAATGAAGAAATCCACACGCGCCAGGCCGCTGAGGTCGAGCGCGAGAAAGGCCCGTACAGCCTGGCGGCGCACCTCTTCCGCGATTTCCTGGGGAATATCGGCAGGGATCAGAATCTGGGATTTGCCGTCGATGTACTTGGCACGGTAGTCGTAGAACTCGTTGCTGGAGATGACCTCGCCTACAACGGAAACGATTGGCTCGTCGTTGCCCAGTACGGCGCATTCAACCTCGCGGCAGTCGATGCCGCGCTCAATGATAATCTTGCGGTCGTATTCTGCCGCCATGTTAATAGCGTGTTCCAACTCATGCCGTTCGTGAGCTTTGCTCACCCCGACGCTAGATCCCAGGTTGACCGGTTTGACGAAGCAGGGATAGCCAAGCGTTTCTTCCACTGTGTTCAGAATGACTTCGGGCGAGCGTTCCCACTCATGACGGCGAAATACGAGATAGTCGGGTGTGGGCAGACCAACGGAATGGAAGATCATCTTCATCTTCTCCTTGTCCATCCCCAGCGCCGAACCAAGCACGCCGCAACCAACATAGGGCACATTTGCCATTTCGAGCAAGCCCTGCAAGGCGCCATCTTCGCCATACGTGCCGTGCAACACGGGAAAGATCACATCCAGCGCGCCTCGATTACCGGGTACTTCGCCGCCTTCCAGAGGGATGAGCCGCCGTAAGTGTGGGTCGCCGGTAAGGGTGACCGCCGTCGTCTGCTCATCTGCGGTGTCCTCGCCAACGCTTTGTTCCGCCGCTATGAGCTGGCGTGGCTCGGTACCCAGCAGCCACGAACCCTCCTTCGTAATGCCAATCGGCACAACCTCGTATTTATCTTTATCCAGGTTGGCCATGACAGAATTGGCGGAGGCCAGCGAAACCTCGTGTTCGCCTGAACGCCCGCCAAAGATCAGGCCAATACGTATCTTCTTTTCCGCCATGTGTAATCCTCCTTATGTCATTCTGAGCGCAGCGAAGAATCTCTAATGAAGTCAATCGAACATCGTCATCATCGTCTCCATACGCATGCCCCGCGATCCTTTCAGTAGCACCAGGTCCGTCGCCTGCACCTGCTGTCGTAGCACCTCAGCGGCGGCATGTTTAGCCTCTGCCAGCTCAGCTTCATCCTCAACATCAGCCGGAAAGTAATAGATATGATCAGATGGCATACCGGATAGAATCGCTCCTTCCAGGTAGTACCGTGCCATGTCTCCCACCGCGATCAGGTAATCTACGTTACCGGCCAGCGCCTCGCCACTCATGCGATGCTCCGCACGCGCGTAGCGACCCAGTTCGAAGATATCGCCCAGCACGGCCCAGCGTTTGCCCCCTGGTGGCAGTTCCGCGGTCTGTATAGCCTGGACGATGGCGACGATTGATTGACGATTGGCATTGTAGGTATCGTCAATCAGTATGCTGCCGTTTGGCCCGGCCTTGATTTCGCCTCGCCCCCGGGCAGGAGTAAGACTTTCGAGCGCGGCACCGATATCCTCAAGCTGCATCTCGGCGGCACAGCCAGCGGCGGCGGCGGCCAGCGCCACAATCACACCGTGCGCGCCCGGTATATGGAGTTGTACGCGCACCTGCTGTTCATGATAATGCAGCGTGAAGCTCTGCCCTCGCAGCGTATCACCCGCGATATCGCTCCCGCGCACTTCCGCCTCCTCACTAAGGCCATAGTAAAGCACGCGCGCATCCGTCTTTGCAGCCATACCGCGCACATTGGGATCATCGTAGTTCAGGATCGCGATGCCCTCTGGCGCCAGCACCTGCACCAGTTCGCTTTTAGCAAGAATCACCCGCTCCTGCGATCCAAAGTATTCCAGGTGAGCCGCTCCCACATTCGTAATAATTGACCAGTTGGGTCGCGCGATGGTCGTTGAGAGCCAGGCCAGCTCTCCTACCCATTGCGCTCCCATCTCCAGCACCGCATAACGATGCTCTGGCTCCAGCCGCAGCAGCGTCAGTGGATAGCCAACCTCGTTATTATAAGATGCGAAGGTCTTGAGTGTTGGACCCTGCTGGCTTAGCACCGCCGCCGTTGCTTCCTTGGTACTTGTTTTGCCATTGCTCCCTGTAATGCCGATGAAGGTTGTATTCTTCTGCCGTGCGGCGCGCACGCGAGCAGTAGCATGCAAAGCCGCGATCGTATCCGGCACCACAATTTGCAGAAAATCCGCCGGAACATCACCGGATGGTTCCGTACAGAGCACCGCCGCCGCCCCCGCCCTTGCCACCGCCGGAATGAATTGATGCCCATCCACGCGCACCCCTTTTATCGCCACAAAAAGATTACCCCGTTCGATCATGCGGCTATCGTGCTGTGCCGCGGAAAAGATCATCTCGGGGTCGCTTGCTACTGAACGTTGCAGGTGTACGTTATCCTGATTGCCTTGCAATATGTCCTGGAGGGTAAACATGCCGCTATATCCTCAACTGCTTAGAGCGATAATAAAAAAGATTATACCATAAGGATGAAATGGCTAAACAGCATACTAAGAAATAATTAGCTACTTGACAAAGATAAGTATAATGTGGTATAGTTGCTATAGCTAATGAAGCTACTAACAATCTGATAGAGACAAATAAGGAGAACACCTGCTATGGCATGGGAAATTGATCCATCACATTCAGAAGCGTCTTTTGTTGTAAAGCACATGATGTTCGCGACCGTTCGCGGGCACTTCAATGTTTTGAGCGGTCACCTGCATATTGATGAGCAGCACCCGGAAAATTCCTGGGTTGACGCGCAGGTCGATGCAGCGAGCGTAGATACCCGTGATGAGCGCCGCGATGGCCATCTGAAATCGCCAGATTTCTTCGATGTGCAGAACTATCCAATCATTACTTTCAAGAGCACCAAAATTGAGCGTGTCAACGGCAATGAGTACAAGGTGACCGGCGACCTGGCGATGCGCGGCGTCACCAGGCCTGTAACATTCAAAGCTGAATATTATGGCACGGGCAAGAATCCCTGGGGTATGACGGTTGCGGGCCTGAGCGCAAAAACGAAGATCAATCGCAAAGACTGGAACCTCAACTGGAATCAGGCGCTGGAGGCCGGCGGCTGGCTCGTCAGCGACGAAGTTACTATCGAGATCGACCTTGAGGCTGTTCAGAAGCCCGAGCAAGTCGCGGAACAGGCTGCTGCTGAGGCGAGAGCGTAAGACAATAGGTTTGAACAAAATACTATGGTAAGCGATGCCGGCCGGTGATGAGTTTTCACAACATAGTCCGGCAATGAGCGCGGGCCGATGAATCGGCGACCTGGATGCGCCGATTCATCGGCCCCTATGAATTATTATCGTTGATCTATCTTATGCCACCCACACCTTCACTGTGCCACCGCCCGTTTCAGAATCTTCAGCCGAGGTGATGTATTTACCGTCAGGGGACCACGCCAGGGTGCGCACTTCACTCGCATGACCATGGTAGGTATAGAGCGTTTTGGCGTTCGAGGCCTTCCAGATCTGTACTGTTGTATCCGCGCCGCCGGAGGCAATGCGCGTGCCATCAGGCGACCATGCTAGAGTATCAACACTGCCGCTATGGCCTCTATAGGTCAATACCGTTTGACCCGTCATAGGATTCCATATCTGAACAGTACCGTCATAGCTCGCTGATGCGACCAGTTGCCCGTTGGGCGACCATGCTACCCCATTGACATAGCTCGAGTGACCCCTGTAGGTCGTGATCGTTTGCCCTGTCAGGGCATTCCATACCTGTACCGTGTCATCAAGGCTGGACGAGGCGATATATTTGCCATCAGGCGACCATGCCACTTGAGTGACATAGTTGCTATGCCCTTGATACGTAGTGATGATCTTACCTGTCGAAGTATTCCATACATCCACGATATTGCCATAGCCGCCGTCCAGCGCTGATGCCATGTATTTGCCATCGGGCGACCAGGCCGTTGAGTAGACCATGCTGCCGCCACTAAACAAAGTCGCGTTTACACGAGAAGAGAAATACGGGCTACTCGTGGATTGCTGTATGGCGAAAGGCTGTTGTGAAGATGGGAAGGTGATGTATAGCTTCCCCGTTTTGGCGTTCCATATCTGCACGTTTGCGCTGCTATCTGCAATACGCTGTCCATTCGGAGACCATGCTACAGAAAGTATGCTGGGACCACCATTAGGGTTGGGGTTGTATATGAAGACATGTTTACCAGTCGTCGCATCAAACTCGCGTACATCAATATCTGTACCTATAGCGATGCGCTGGCTGTTGGGCGACCATGCGACCGAGTAGATATTGTAGTTGCTGTGATAGCTATACAGTGTCTTCCCCTGAGCTTGAGGCGAACTGGCCGCGGTAACAGTGGGAGATGCTTTTTGAACCGGCGCGCCCGTATGCGAGGAATTGCCTACCTGCATGTTCCCATGATGAGCAAAGCTCAAAACAACAATCATGCTGCCAACTAGAAGGGTGAGAAATAGCACTGCTGCGAAAATGCCTGAGCGATGTTGCAATCTTTCCCACCTGGATACGCTACGGGTAGTGGTAATCATATGTGGCGACCTTTCCTGTCGATATTTCAGTAGATCAACGGCGTTGTGCCCTAAAATGTTGCGAGGACGAGAGGGCGTCCTCTCGCTCCACTCCTTCTTATGATCGGCAAGACGTTCCCACACGCGTTCCAGTGAATGAGCATCTTTCGCGGCATATGGCCGGTACGTAGTATGAAGATCGCGCACCAGGCGGGCAGCAGGTGAGTAGTCAGAAGCCTCTACAAAGAGCCGCTCGATCTGGTCATCGACATCTTCAGGAGTGGGAAAGTCAGCGTGTTTGTCCATACCGATTCGTCCTCGTCAGTGTTGCTCGTAGATGGTTCGCAAGAGTTTCAGCGTGCGAGAGAGCAGCATCCGAACCGATCCCTCGCTTTTCTCAAGAATGGCAGCAATTTCGGAGCAACGCATGCTGTTGCCGAAACGTAATCGCAATACTTCCTGTTGGAGCGCCGGCAGCTCCTTCAACTTTACATGCAGGTGCGCATATTCCTCATTGCGCAGGGCCACCTGGTCGGGAGCGAGTTCCTCGTTCTCGAACACCGTGTCTGCCGCCTGCATCAAGTTTATGCTGGCATGCCGTGTTGAGCGCCGGTAGTGATCTACTACCTTGTTGCGCGCGACCGCCCAGAGCCAGGATTGCTGCTCATTTTCGACCAGCTCCGCGAATTTGCTGTGTTCCATCGCCGCCAGAAACACTTCCAGCAGCAGGTCTTCAGCATCCTCGCGATATGCGGTATGCCGGCAGAGATAGGCAAAAATGACCGGCGCGTACTGCCGGTACATGACAGCGATGGGTGAATCATCACGTGCCGTGTATTGGTGCTGCTGCATGCGTCCTCTTCTAGTTGAGATCTCACCCTTTATATCGCTGCTGGCATAAAAATGTCACAGGCAGGGACCAGGGCCTCCAGGATTTGACCTGGGATGGCTCAACTTTTAAATGACCTGCCACCGTGGATATTTATTGCTATATGCTCCTGCATACTCTATAATAAGGTAGCCGTAAGAGAACGGTCTTAAAAGGTGCAGGAGGTACCTTAAGAGGAGGGTGTGGCCGTGTTCAACCCTATAGGCCGTGAGGATCAGCTGCAGGGCAATAATCGCCTTATCCAGATTGTGAGCCGGGGCAATCCCGCCGCTATCGATTCGCCAGCGCATGTCTATCTCCCCGTGCCACTCACTCCGCTCATTGGACGCCAACAGGACGTGGAGGCTGTGACAAACCTGTTGCGGCGCGCCGATGTTCGTCTTGTCACCCTTACCGGCACAGGCGGTATTGGCAGAACACTTACGGCAGACGATCAATTTCCCTATTCCTCCGGTAGAGAAGACCAGGTATGATCGCCTGGTCGCGGCCATACGCGCCACCCTGGACCCGGCTATCTTCGCGATTGCCTGGGCTAAGGGCCGCGCGTCAACTGTTGAGCAGCTTATCAGCGCGCGCGAGCAAGATGTGCTACTAGATAGAGGGGCGCAGGGCAACGAGCCCGAGGTAGAGCATATCTACTCGTCTCCTTCTCTGCTGCCCACTGCTTCGTTGGCCTATCCCGCCGGGCTGACTCAGCGAGAAGTGGAGGTACTGCGCCTGGCCGCACGCGGGCTGACCAACAATGAGATAGCCAGAGAATTGGGACTGAGCGAAAAAACCATCGCTCATCATCTCACTCATATCTTCAACAAAACATCCAGTGACAATCGCGCCGCTGCTGTTGCTTTTGCCATCCATCATAGCCTCGCTTGATGACTCCATAGGTATTTCTTCCCATATTATCTGTTTCTCCAGTGTCAGAATTGCTCCAAAATTTAGAAATTATTCCGATGTTAAAGCGAATTGTAGAACGTATACTTCGATCATCGGATACTGTAGGGTAGAATTGAGCGGGGTCTGCTCTGATTCGTTCACCTCTTTATGCTTATGTTCTGCCTATTAATTCAATGAGATGAAGGTACACGACGATGCATACACCTGTTTCGCTACGCACTATTTGCCATGTTATGCTTTCACTCTGGCCCTGTCTGCTCTGCCTGTTCCTGCCTGGCTTAATCGAAGTTGTCTCGAATCGCCCGGCTACAGATGGGTCTGAATTTCAGGCGTTCTACCAGGAGAACCTGCGTCCCATTTATCGTTATATCTATAGCAAAGTGAGAAACCGTGAAGAGGCCGAGGACCTCACCTCTCAAGTTTTCCTCAAGGCCATCCGCCATCTTGATTTCAATCACAGTTCACAAGGCAGGCGCAAATGGCTCTATCAAGTTGCCCGGACGACTATCACTGACTTCTGGCGCGCTCACTATAGCATGTCCTCAATCTCCCTGGAAACGTTGCTCGAATCTGATTGGGATGGACCTCTCGATGACTCCTCCATTGAAGAGAACGGCAACGCTACAGAACGCGTTCATCGCATTCTGGAGGCGCTGCCGGAACAATATCGAGCAGTCCTGACTTGCCGTTTCCTGCTCGGCCTCTCCATCAAAGAAACCGCTGTGAAATTGAACCTGACCGAAGTCAACGTCAAAACATTACAGTTTCGTGGCCTCAAACGCGCTGTCGATCTCGATGACCAGTAGGGTGGGGATGATCCTCCGGCATTTGCTATAATCAGGGGGGATACTGAAAGGAGTTGCTCATGTTTCGGCGCGCGCTTGCTGGCACTCGATACCTGATCGTCATCGCCGTAATAGGTACGTTTCTGGCATCGATCGCTGTACTCGTTTACGGCGCTTTGACAGTGGTGACCACTATCATCGATATATTTACGCACGGCGGATTTACTACAGATGGCGCGAAGCATCTTGCGGTCGATGATATTGAACTGATAGACCTGTTCCTGCTGGGCACGGTTCTCTATATCATTGCCCTGGGACTGTACAACCTGTTCATCGATGATAAGCTGCCTATGCCGCGCTGGCTCGAAATCGTTAACCTCGACGATTTAAAGGAGACATTGCTGCGCGTAATCATTGTATTGCTGGCCGTTACGTTTCTTGGCTATGTGGTCAACTGGGATGGCAATGCGAACATTCTGGATCTCGGCATTGCTGTCGGGTTGGTATTGTTCGCCCTTGGCTTGCTCTTAAATAGAGGCTTAAGTGCCGGGCCTCGTAAATCTCCAGCTAAAGATGAATCTCCACACGAACCGTAGGGGCCGATTGATCGGCCCGCGTTCCTGATGCGGAGCCGTTTTGAAAACTCATGATTGGGCATAGTACTAGACAATTTGTTCTTGTGGCTATACTCGAAATATGATATAATGTATTCCGTAGGCTCGAATATTATACGACCCTCGCCCAGCATACACTTCAATACATGAGCGCCAAAAGGCTATTTATGGCTTCTTTTATGAGGAAATTTTATGGAACCTGGCAATATTAAAACCGTAAGCATCGTAGAGGAAATGACGGGCGCCTATCTCGACTACTCTATGAGCGTGATTGTCAGTCGCGCCCTGCCCGATGTGCGCGACGGACTCAAGCCCGTTCACCGGCGTGTTCTCTACGCCATGGATCAAATGGGCTTGCAATCCACCAAAGCCTTCCGCAAATGTGCGGGTACGGTCGGCGAAGTCCTGAAAAGCTATCACCCCCATGGCGATGTGGCCGTTTACGACTCCCTCGTGCGTATGGCGCAGCCCTGGTCGATGCGCTACCCCCTCGTTCTTGGACAGGGTAACTTTGGCTCCCAGGATGATGATCCCCCAGCTGCCATGCGCTATTGCGTAACGGGAGATACCCTCGTCGTCACTGACAAAGGGCTGGTGCCGATCAGTCAGATTTCGCAGCCAGGCATCGAAGATGTCTCTGTACATATCCTGTCAAAAGATGGGAAAACCAATACGGCCAGTAAGTGGTGGGATTGCGGCCCGTTCCCGACATGGCGCGTGCGAACGCAGCGAGGATACGAAGTCACAGGTACGGCCAACCACCCCTTGTTGGTGGCAGTACCTCACGATACTGATGGGCGCGTCACGCTTACCTGGAAGACCATTGACCAGTTAGTAGTTGGCGACTATGCTGTCCTGGATCGAAGCGACATCTTGTGGCCAGAGCAGCCTGTTGATCTTCGTCCATTCCATTCCTCAGTTCTCCAGAAGCCCCGTATGAAGCAGCACAAGCTTCCAGAGACGCTGGACGAGGATATGGGCTTCATTCTGGGAGCGTTGCTGGCAGAAGGGACGTTCCGCGATCAGGTAATCGAGTTTACGAATACCCCTGGCGACTTTGCAGACCAATTCATTCAGTCGTGGCAGCACGTCTTCCCAACGTGCCGCTTGCATATCTTTGAGAGGGAACCGGTTAGCTACGGCAAGAAGCCATTCCTTCAAATACAGGTAGTAAGCCAGCATGTCAAGTCGTTCATCCAGGCTTTGGGGTTGTCAGGGCGTTCCGTACAACGGCAGATACCTGAAGTAATCTTGCGCTCACCTCGCACCGTGCTCGCTGCTTTCTTGCGTGGTCTGTTTGAAGGTGATGGAGCGGTTGAAAAATCTGGTCGCAGCCTGCTGCGGATTAATCTGTCGGCCCGTAACCGCCTTATGCTCCGGCAGGTTCAAACGCTGTTGCTGCGTTTCGGTATTGTGGCGTCGTTGAATAACGATAGAACCCGGCAAATGCATCGCCTGCTGATTACCGGCTGCGAGAACCTTACCCTGTTCTCTAAAGAGATCGGTTTCACCTCGGCAGTGAAGAGCAAAGCGCTTGCTACAACCCTTGACCTGCATACCGGCAGAGTTTTGTCAAAGACTGATTTTATACCCTACCTGGCCGGGTATGTCAGAACACATGCCACTCGCGGCCAGCGTGAGTGGCTATCAAAGCATAACTTCGACCATTCGGATCGCCTGACCGCAACGTTACCACGCATTGCTCAGGTGCTGCCCGCGGTGGCCGTTGCCGAGATCGAGAATCTGCCCCGCCAGCATTATCTCTTTGAGCGCATCGAAAGTATCGAAGACGCCGGTATGCAGCCGGTCTATTCCTTACGCGTGGATAGTGAATGCCACTCGTTTGTGGCGAACGGTTTTGTGAATCATAACACCGAGGCCAAAATGGCCGCCATCGCCGATGAGTTGCTGCGCGATATCGACAAAGACACCGTCGATTTCGTCCCCAATTATGATAATCAGACCAGAGAGCCTACCGTCCTGCCTGCGCGCCTGCCAAATCTGCTTCTGAACGGCTCTACAGGCATCGCCGTCGGCATGGCTACCAACATACCGCCGCACAACCTGGTCGAAGTCTGCAACGGTATCGCCCACCTGATTGATAATCCCGAGGCCACCACCGAGGAACTTTCGCGCATCATCCGCGGGCCTGATTTTCCGACCGGTGGCATCATCCAGGGGCGCGAGGGCATCCGCAACACCTACGCCAACGGGCGCGGGCGCATTGTTGTACGCGCGCGCACCCGCCTGGAAGAGGGCGAACGCGGGCGCATCAGCATTATCGTCACCGAATTACCGTACCAGGTCAATAAGGCGGAACTGGTCAAAAAGATCGCCGAATTGACGCGCGACAAGAAGATCGACGGCATCTCCGAGGTGCGCGACGAGTCCGACCGCCAGGGCATGCGCATTTACATCGAACTCAAACGCGAGGCCAATCCGGAGCGCATCCTCAACCTGCTCTATAAATATACCGCCATGCAGAGCGCGTTCAATGCCAACATGCTCGCGCTCGTCGATCAACAGCCGCGCACGCTGACGCTCAAGGCCTTTCTGCAACACTACATCAACCACCGCGAGAACGTCATCACGCGTCGCACGCGCTTCGAACTGGCGAAGGCCGAGGCACGCAAGCACCTCCTCGATGGGTTCATCATCGCCTACAATAACCTGGACGCGATCATCAAAACCATTCGCGAATCGCGGCAGGCGGAGGCCGCGCTGGTTACCGAGCTATCGCAGAAATTTGCCCTCTCCGAAATACAGAGCAAGGCCATCCTGGATATGCGCCTGGCAAGACTGGCCGCGTTGGAGCGCTTCAAGATCGAGGAGGAACTGCGCGAGGTGCTGAAAAATATCGAATACTACCAGATGCTGCTCTCCGATGTGCGCGAAATTCGCAAACTCATCAAAGAAGACCTGCGCGAACTGAAGGAGAAATATGGGGATGAGCGCCGCACAGACATCGTTGAAGCCGAGGCAGGTGAGTTCAAGGCCGAAGACCTGATTCCCAACGAAGAGGTCGTCGTTACCCTGACCGAGAAGGGATACATCAAACGCCTGCCGTCAAGCACCTATCGCGCCCAGCGCAGGGGTGGCAGGGGCATCACCGGTATGGTTACTCGTGAAGACGATACTGTCCGTCACCTGCTGGTCGCGCATAGTCACGACAGCCTGCTCTTCTTCACCGACCGTGGCCGCGTCTTCCAGCTGAAGGTTTATGAATTGCCTGACGTGAGCCGCACGGCCAAGGGCGAGCATATTATCAACCTCATCTCGATTGAGCAGCGCGAGCGCGTGACGGCGCTTGTCTGCGTGCCAAAAGGTGTGAGCCGCGATTTCATGATCGTGGCCACGCGCAAGGGCGAGGTCAAGAAGACGGCCATGGACGAATTCGAGGTCGTGCGCCGTTCCGGGTTGATCGCCATGGACCTGGAAGAGGATGATGAGCTGATCGGAGCCAGGCTTGCTCGCGCCGATGACGATGTACTGCTGGTTACAGCAGGTGGGCAGGCCATTCGCTTCACGGTCGCCGAATTGCGCTCAGCCTCGCGTATGAGCGGTGGCGTGCGTGGCATTCGCCTGGCCCAGGGCGATAGAGTCGTTTCGCTCAACCTCGCGACTCCCGGCTGCGAGCTGCTGGTTGTGACCGAGCATGGCTACGGCAAGCGTACACCCATCGAAGAGTATCCGACGCATAACCGCGGTGGTGGCGGCGTGATTACCGCCCGGATCACGGAGAAGACCGGTCACGTTGCCGCCTCGCGCATGATCAGCGAGAAGGACAACGACCTGATGATCATTTCCGCCGGGGGGGTGGTCATTCGCACCGATGTCACCACCATCGCAAGGGCCGGACGCGCCACCCAGGGCGTGCGCTTAATGCACCTGGCCGAAGGCGATGCCGTCGTAGCTGTTGCGACAACCAACGGCAAGAAGCTCGAATCCCAGAATGGCGACGAGAATGGCAATGCCGGCGAGGCAGAAGATGTCGAAGAAATCGAAGCCGAAGTGGACGAGCTAACCGAGATGGAAGTGGACGAGCCGCCAGAAGAGCAAATGGATGGGGCCGAGTGATTTTCGTCGCGGAAGACTATTTTATTTCTTCAAGGAGGATGAACATGATTAAACTCACTGTACTCTATGGCCATCCGCAGGACCCTGCTGCATTTGATCGCTATTACCGGGAGACTCATACGCCCCTGGCGCTAAAGTTCCCCGGTCTTAAGGGTATGACAGTTGATAGGCCAACATCTCTCAACCCGCAGGAGCAGTCACCTTACTATCTGATTGCCAACCTGTACTGGGCAGATATGCAGTCATTCCAGGAGGCCCTCAACTCGCCCGAAGGCCAGGCTGGGGCTGCCGATCTGGCTAACTTCGCGACCGGCGGTGCCACGCTGTTGGTGGGTGAGATAGAGGTTCCGATGCCTGTTTCATTGAGTTGAGGTCTGGAGGCCAGTTCCCAGAGAGCGGTGACAGTGATGTTGTAGAGCTTTGTTTCACTCAGGAGAGGGGTCTAGACCCCTCTCCTGGCTCGTTAATATCCCACCGTAAAACGGCGGCGCACAAATTGTGGCTTTTCCAGCTCGTCGATCAGGGCGACGGCGTAATCCTCTGCGGAAATGCGGCTTTCTCCTTTTTCATTGGTGATGAGCTGGTCGGTGCCGAGACGGAAGTTGCCGGTGCGCTCGCCGGGAGCAATCATGTTGGCCGGACTGAAAAACGTCCAGTCGAGATCAGATTGGCGATAGACATCCAGCGCGGCGCGTATATTCAACGCGCCGGGTCGCCAGGCGGGATTAAAGTCCGGCGAATCGACAAGTTGCAGGCCGGGAGCGACTTCCAGGCTGCCCGCGCCACCGACCACGATCAGGCGACGGACACCGGCGCGTGTCATCCCCGCTATCAGCGCCCTGGCCGCGTCCACAAAGGTCTGCCCTGGCTCATTGGCGTTCTGGCGCGTCGCGTTAATAACGGCATCGGCACCGGCAACATCCCTGGCAACGCTCTCCGCGTCAAGCATGTTGCCCTGCTTGACGATCAAATTCGGGTCGCTCATGGTCAGCTTCTCTGGATTGCGCACGACGGCTGTGACGTGGAGGCCGCGATTGAGCGCCTCGCGTGTGATTCGCTGGCCGATCATCCCACTTGCGCCGTAAATAACAATGTTCAATGGATGCTCCTTTCAAACAAGGGGACGATTAGCTTCGGCCCTTGTGTCTGACTTTATCGGACGGGATAGTGACCAATATCTATCAGCCCAAGGCGGTAGGCCACTCGCTCAGGATCATTGAGGTGAAGAAGAGTGACCGTAGCACGCCCGCTGGCGGTAGTGCCTGCCTTCGATACGGCCACCATTGAGGCGAAAATGACGATGCCATCGCTGCTCACGTGGATTGAAGAGCAAGACAACTTTATTTGTTACCGGGTCTAGCGAGGCCAGATCTGTACCCTTGAAACGATTACAATAAAAGCAGGCCCACGCGAGATTCTCGAGCGATATTGGTCCGCCATGTTTTTCAGCGATTACGTGGTCTGCTTCGTGTGGGTAATACATATCTGCTTCATGGATAAGACAATATTCGCAGCGCCCCTGTGCCCGCTCTTGCACCTGGCGCCTTAACCGTTCGGGGACGGGTGGTTTCCTGGCCATGGTTTAGGATGCCTGCTGCCGCAATTGCCGCTGGGCTTCAAGCTTCACCAGTTCCATCAGATATTCGATCATCATATAACTCTCGAGTTCCTGGTGTTCCTCTTCAGTCAACATACCCTCACGCTCACGGTGAATAAGTTCATATGCCCGATCAGCTACCTCGGCAGAGGGATGGAAAGCAATAATTTGCTCAGGAGCTGGATGATGCGCAAGAAAACGTGCGACTTCGGTCGCGGCCTGTGTCTTGAGAAGCATACTGACCTCTTTCTTCCTCCAAAGGCCTTGCTACCTTCTCGGGCCTGTTACCAGGTTATCAAAATGACGTCCTTACAAGAGAATAATACCATACTCTATAGTTTCTCCGTCAAGAGAAACTCGTCTTTCGCAGCCCTTTTAGTTTTCTGCTCCCTGGCTACTCACCCTGAACCGCATCACGATTACCCGGCATCTCTTTCGATTTCCCACAGTGCGAGAAAAGCTAACATCCGCTTAAAATCCGCTTAATATTGGAAGAGTATAATAACTTTACCGGCTATCATTATATATAGGAAAAGTGAGGCATCTCAATGAATGATGGATGCTTCTCGGTCAGAAAATGTTAGTATCTCTTCCTCAGAAAGGATTTTGAGCGATGTTTTGGCGTTCACTACTCAAAGCCGTTGTCGGGGCTATCATAAACGTGCTGCTAGATGCAGCTCTTGCGGTGCTCTTCGCAGCAATATGATGAGGTCGATTGAGTGCGAGGCCTTCTGGAGCCTGGATAAGTGTCAAGGCCGTGGTTCTGGTGATTGCCTATCAGCCCGGTCACTTCACCTGGGCAAAGGGCCGACCAACTCGCGCAGACGTAGAGCATCTTTAACAGCATGCCCATCTGGATCATTATTGAAATACACATATATCTCGCGTCCATCCCTGGCCTCCGCGCCGATACGCTTTGCCCAGAACGCAAGCTCGTCACCGGTTAACCCGACCCCGTGCGCTCCATTGTGGAAACGGATGTAGCTAAATGGGCCGGTAGAGGGTATAGTGAGTGGAGTTGGGAGAGAGCCGCCAACGGCGACGGCTAAGACACAACCGGCGTCTTCGAGTATTTTCCGCGTGATGGAGAGCGTTTCGGGTTCGAACCAGGTGGAATCGCGGAACTCGAAGGCGGCAAAGTACTCGCGTGGCAGCTGGGAGATGAATTCCGCGAGCCGCTGCGTATTGGCGTGCCAGTGTGGTGGCAGTTGATAAAGGAATGGGCCAGGTTGCTTGCCGAGTCCCTTGGCCGCGCTATAAAGGCGGTTGATGCCCTCTTCCGCATCTTTGAGCTTTTTCATATGTGTGAGGTAGCGGCTGGCTTTGACGGCGAAGAGAAAGCCGGGGTGGGACGCCGTTTGTTCGGCCCAGCTGTGAAACTGGTCATAGGTGGGCAGGCGGTAGAAACTGCGGTTGATCTCTACGGTTGGAAAGTGTTGGGCGTAGTAGGAAAGCCAGTTTTTTTCGGGCAGATCAGGTGGGTAGAAGCGTCCGACCCAATGCGGGTATACCCAGCCAGAGGTACCGATCCAGATCACAATGTTCTCCTGTAGCGGACGGAGCTAGTAAAATACCAGCATACCCGTGGGCATACTGGTATTTTACTAGCTCCGTCCGCTAAATCATTCTCCCTCTTCAGTAATCGAATAGGGTGGTTTTTCAATTGGCACGCGGTAGCCACGCGCCTGGTTGCTGCCAGGATTGGCCTGCTGAGTTTCCTGGGCGGGCGACATCAGGTCAGCGGTGATTGAGCGCACGAGGCGTTCGACGCGTTCCCAGCGCGCCGGATAGCGCTCAGCGTAGAACTTCTCTTTGCCCTCAATGTCGTAGATGTAGAAGGTGTAGTCCTGGTCCGCATAGCGATAATCCACCCTGGTGTAAGGGATGCGCACCAGTTCCAGCACCTGCAGGGTGGCACGTGATTGCGCCTGCGGGTTCGCGGCGGCATCGCCGGCAAGCTGGACGGCCACGCGCCAAACGTCTAAGGGAACGGCTTCCGGCGGCGCTTCGGGATACAGAGTGTCGTTCACCTCGGCATTGTAGACCAGGTCGCCGGTAGCTCTTTGCAGGTACTGTTCTGGTATGGCGCTGGAGCCGACCATCTGAGTTCGCACTCCCAGGTCGAAGCTGCGCAGGATGCTGCGCTGGCGCACAATCTTACCGGTTCCGCCACAATTCGAGCAAAGCTCGGTCTTTGCACCCTCGCAGGCGGGGCAGACACGCTTGCCGGTGCCACAGGTGCATTCGACCTCACCGTTGACGCAATCAGGGCATGGTACAGTGCGACCTTTCGTGGCCGGGTCGGTATCGACCGGGTTGGGAATTGGCACTCCTGAGTCGCGAATCCCTTCAAACAGGCTGGAGACCTTTTCGGTGACCGAACTGGTCAGATTGTCGGCCTGTTTCTGGAAGAATGGTTTCTTCTTTGCCTGGTACCAGTCGGCAACATAGCCACGACCATGACAGGTCGAGCAGCGTAACTTCGTGCGACCTTTGCAGTCGGGACAGACGATCCAGCCCCGCCCGGTGCAGGTTGCGCACAGCAGGCGCCCCGTGCTGTTACAGGCGGTACACGATATGACCTCGTCCAATCCCTCTATGCGGGTGCGCGTCTCCGGCGCTTTGAGACCCGTTACAGGGGGCAGTTCGTAATCCCATACCGGCAGCAAGGGTTGGGCTTTGCCTATTGGTCGGCCGGTATACGGCTCCGATATCACTTCCATTTTGCGCATTTCCCAGCGCGTCTGTACTGTGACCTCCCAGACCTCATCGTTGCTCCAGGAAAGAATATCCATATAAGTACCGAGGTCACGAGCCAGTTGCCAGTTGCCCAGGCTCCACGAATTGGCCAGCTGGCGAATGCGCTCCTCTTCAGTGCTGGTAGCCTGCCGCGGCTGTGGGGGTGTATTGCTTTGCTGCCAGTAGGTGCCCGCTTTATCTACAACACGTTTAAGGCGCTGCTGTGCCTCACTCGTGCCTTGAATAACCATGCGTCGAATTTCTTCGAGTCGTTTTTCGAAATCATCAGTGCCGGCCCCGTTTGCTTCTGGCGGCGGGCCCTGTTCCCATTCATCACCCATAATAAATGCCTCCCTAGATACCTGGTTAGTAGTGGACGCTGTGCAGCGCGCCCTTGCATATTGTGATCTTCAACAATATGTACGTTGAAAAAGGCCAGGGGTTGTAGAAGAAGGAAAATGGTTACGGTACTGCGACCCCGGGCCGGTGATGAAGCTTAACGGCCAAATTAGAGAATGCTTTCCGATTGTGATGGTAAAACTTCATCATCGGCCCCAGTTTATAACAGCGCAACGATTTCTTCCTGAACAGGTGTACCCGTCACCTCGGCATCGTGTTCGTGGACCAACAAATCAACCTCGCTGCGAATGCCGAACTCTGGCAGGTAGATGCCGGGTTCGATGGAGCAACACGTAGATGGGAGCAAGTAACGCTCATCCCGCGTCTCAAAATTGTCGATGTTGGCGCCGTTGCCGTGAACAGCCGTGTCGATGTTGTGGCCGGTGCGATGCACAAAGTAATCGCCATAGCCGGCCCCGGCAATGATGCCGCGCGCGACATCATCGACCTGGCAGCCCTGCACGCGCCTGCCCTGCTCCAATTGCTCGCGCACGAAATGGATGGCCGCGTCACGCGCCCGGCGCACTATGTCAAAAACCTCGAGCTGGCGTTGAGGGATTTCCTCGCGAGTGCCGGCAAAAGCCATCCAGGTGTAATCGGCATAGATAGCGCCCGGTTCCGGCAGGTGCGCCCAGAAATCAAAAAGTACCAGGTCACCATGCTGGATGGGGCTATGTTGCTCAATAGTCGGCCCATAATGAGGATTGCTGATATTGGCATTGACGGCTACGTGTGCGTCGGCCCCGGCCAGTCCCAGGTCGGCGATCAATGCCAGGAAACGCTGTTGTATGCTGTACTCATTCATCTCCACCCCCGCGCGCAGGTTTTCGGTTATCTCCGAGAAAAGCGCGTCTTTAGCGGCAATCAGGCGTTGCCCGGCTACCCGGTGGCTCTCTACCTGCGCGGGAGTAAGCTGGGCAATGAAACGCTGCGCGATATTGGCGGAACTGACCACCTCTACGCTGTAGGAACGCACCAGTTCCAGCGTCCCTCCATCCACGCGCGACATATAAGGAATGGCGTTCATGGGAGAGTACTGCATTGCCACGCGCATGCCGGGGGATAAGATGGATTTCAAGTGTGCGTGGATGTCCTGCCATGTAGCAAATATGCGCCGCTCTCCCGGCAGCGACCCTAACACGTGTGATTCGACCGCGCTGATGATCGCGGTTGGCGTGCCATTGGCAGGAATAAAATAGAACCAGCGTCGCGAATAAAATGCGTCGGCGGGCAGCGACAACACTGTGTAGGCGATGGGGTCTGATTTGCGAAAATCGTAAAAAAGCCAGCCATCCAGCCCCTCGTCTCGCAGGGCCTGCTGTATTTGTTCAAGGTTCATCTGTGTGAATCCTTCCTTCCTTTCATTCATGAAGTATATGGCCTATTCTATCACGTCATTATGCGCGAGATTTGCTCAATGATAGGGTGTTGAGAACTTTCCCGGCGTGCTGTACGTTTGATATTGCGTAAGTGAAAATATATTCTACTTGAGATACCTGGTGAATTTTGACAACCGAATGGGGGAATAAATTTCATTACCGTCACCTTAGCTATTTGAGGAACTTCAGCGATGGATGAACCAACCCGGCCCTTAAGACCTGAGCAACGTATGCCAGGCAATGCAGGCTCACAGCCTCCGGCCAGAAAGGCGCGCAGGGGCTGTTCAAGGCGCTTGCGTATTCTGCTCTATACATTTCTGGTGCTGACCCTGTTGATGTGTGGTCTCTTCGTCTATGCGTATGCTTACTTTCAAAACAATATCAACCAGCCGATCCAACATTTCATCCATGCCGTCAGCCGTAGTAACGATGAGCCTCCGGTAAATGGAGTCGCCCTTACTGACCGGCCCTGGAATATGCTGTTGCTGGGCAGCGATAATGATAGCAAATATAACTTCCCCGCTCTGCTGACCCAGGTGATGATGGTTGTGCATGTTGATCCGGCCAGCAACAGCGTCTACATGGTTTCGATCCCGCGCGATTCATGGGTCTATGTGCCTGAGGTTGGCGGTATGCATAAAATCGACCAGGCTTTCTTCCTGGGAGCCGCGCCGCATAGTAGCTTTGACGATGGTGTGCGCCTGGCACGCCTGACGGTTGAGAAAGATTATGGCATTGCGATTGATCGCTATGCCTGGGTGGGGCTGGACGGTTTTGCCAGCGTCATCGATACGCTGGGCGGAGTAGATGTTGATGTAACGCATCCCATCCTCGATGATAACTATCCCGACGATACATCGGGCAAGGGTGACCCTTATGGGTTGAAACGCCTCTATATCGTGCCGGGTCCGCAGCACATGAACGGGCAGCAGGCGCTGGCATATGTGCGTTCTCGCCATGCCGACCTGGTTGGTGATATCGGGCGCACCGAGCGCCAGCAGGAGGTGCTGACGGCGCTTAAGAAGAAGCTGGATGCATCGAATGTCCTCAGTCATCTCACCCAGATTCTCGCGGACTTGAAAGGCAAGGTCTATACCGATCTGAGCGAGCAGGAAATGATCTCTGTCGCCAATTTTGGGCGTTCGCTTCCCAATTCCGCGATTAAGCGCATTACGCTGGGACCCGGCACCGGCAGCCAGGATTTCGGCGCATATGCCACGGTCTACGATCCATCGGCAGGAGGGAATCAGGATGTGATCATTCCCCACTGCTCAACTATCCAGCCAGTAATCAATGCTATCTTCGATCTGGGGAATGCGCAGAGTTGCAATGTGAATGGATCGTGAGTAGAAGAAGCCAGTTGACAGGCCCAGCAACATTGCCTACAATGGTTACATCTAACCCAATAGTATGAGAACAGCATCCCAACTGTAATGTAAGGGGTATAGGATGGTAGACCATGGAGAACGCGAGGGACAGCGGCTCGGTAACTATCGCCTGACGCGTCTGCTAGGGAGAGGGGGATTTGCTGAAGTTTACGCCGGTGAGCATATTCACCTTGGGACTCAGGCGGCTATTAAAGTATTGAAAGCCAGACTGACAAGCGAACAGATAGAGCCGTTTCGCAACGAGGCGCGCACTATTGCGCACTTGAGGCATCGTCATATTATCCGGGTTCTGGACTTTGATGTCGATGACGGTGTTCCTTTCCTCGTTATGGACTATGCTACGAATGGTACACTCCGCCAGCGTTACCCACCGGGAATATGTCTGACACCTGCTGATATCCTTCCGTTTGTCAAGCAAGCGGCTGTCGCACTGGATTATGCTCACTCGCGAAAACTAATCCATCGCGATGTCAAGCCTGAGAATCTGCTATTAGATGCCGACAATGAGCTTTTACTCAGTGATTTTGGCATCGCGGTGATTGCGCACACTTCGAGTTCTGGAGATATCCAGGATCAGGCCGGTACCATACCCTACATGGCACCCGAACAAATCCGAGGCAGACCACGCATAGCCAGCGATCAATACTCCCTTGGAGTAGTGGTCTACGAGTGGCTTACGGGTAGCAGGCCTTTCACAGGGACAGTTGCCGAGATCATTACGCAAATCCTTACCGTACCTCCTCAACCTCTGCGTAAGAAAAATCCGGCCATCTCTGGCTCTCTGGAGCAAGTAGTAGAGCGGGCGCTGGCTAAAGATGCTCATCAGCGATTTACCAGCGTGCTGGAATTTGCGCAGGCTTTCGAAGCCACTATAGAACCAGGACGAATCACTCAATCCACCTCTTTGCCTGCCAGCATGCGGCTGTCTCCTTCAACTGCAACAGGCACCAATACATCCGAGGCTACGCCTCCACAGCAGAACAAAAAAACAGATCAGCAGCGGGTCAAAGAGCAATTGCTGGCTGAGGGAAATGCTCATGCTATGAACGGCAACTATCAAGAAGCAATTCGGGCCTACGACCGCGCTATTGCCCTTGATCCCAATGATGCCGCAGCCTACAACGCTCGTGGTATCGCCCACTATGCCCTTAAGCAGTTCCAGGCAGCCATTGCCGACTTTGAGCAGGCCATCACCCTCGACTCTATGTACCAACTCGCCTATCAGAACTTCAACCTCGCATATTCCGCCCTCAAAGAGCAATATTTAGATGAGGGTAATGGCCTTTATAATGCAGGTGAATACCAGCAGGCCATTGCTGCTTATGACCGGGCTATCGCTCTTGATCCGCAAGATGCCAGAGCCTTCAATTTCCGTGGAAGTGCCTACTTTGCTCTCAGACAGTTCTCACAAGCGATCGCAGACTTTAAGCAGGCCATTGCACTTCAGTCTGACTACGCCATTGCCCATCAGAACTGCAATCTTGCTTACTCTGCTCTTAAGAGCAGTAAGGTTCGGTAGGATTATAACCCTGTCTGCCTACTATTCCCTCTACACTGTGTTACAATATGCTCAAAGGAGCAGTATTTATAGCAGGGGAGCAAAATTGATCGCACAACAGCAGGGCCGGGTGCAATATGTGCAGTTCGGCCATTTTCTTCAGTTTCCGAACCTCGTTCATGGTATTTTCACACGCCTGGGAGGGTGTAGCGAAGCGCCTTTCTGGGGATTGAATGTTTCATTTACAACTGGCGATAATATTGAACATGTGAAGCGTAATCGTTTGCTGGCGCTCTCGGCCCTTCAATTAGACGCCTATCCCTGCGCCTCATTATGGCTGGTGCATGGAGCCGAGGTTGTGGTGGTCGATGAGCAGCCCTGGGAATGGCGCTTCGACCAGCCTTTTGTGACGCTGGCGGAAGAGCAAAAGGTTTTGCTGAGGACGGCGCATCCACGCTGGAAGGCCGATGCTTTTATTACGCGCAGGCGCGATATCTCGCTGGCAATAGCCTCAGCTGATTGCGTGCCTGTAATGCTTTATGATCCTGTGCAGGAGGCGATTGGCCTGGTACACGCTGGCTGGCGGGGTACCGCGCGCGGTATTGCCGCCATTACCGTCGATGCGATGCGCGAGCAGTTCGGCAGCCGGCCAGAGCATATCTACGCGGGCATCGGCCCATCCATTGGGCCATGTTGCTACGAGATTTCTGAAGAGGTGCAGGGATACTTCCTGAGCAGGATCGAGTTCGATTTGCAGCCAACGGCGGTAGAGTATCGCAACCTGGTACGAGAGTCAGCCGTATTTGCTATAAAGGAACATGCTCACCGGAGGAGTTTGATGCTGGATTTGTGGGAGACGAACCGTAACCAGTTGCTTATGGCGGGCCTGTTGCCTGAACACATCGAATTGCCGGGCATCTGCACCAGCTGCGAAAAAGACCGTTTTTACTCGCATCGCGCCGAACATGGCAAGGCCGGGCGCTTCCCATCAATCATCGCCTTGAGGGATGCAGCATGAGTACGCAATCAACGATCACACTTGAACAGCTTACTTCAAATGTAGCGCAGGTGCATTCCGCGATGGCCGAAGCTGCTCAGAGGGTAGGGCGCATGCCCGAAGAGGTCACGCTGGTAGCAGTTTCAAAAACCGTCCCGCTGGAACTTGTGCGCATGGCGTATAATTTGGGAGTAAGAAATTTTGGTGAGAATCGTGTGCAAGACGCGGTGCCGAAGATCGCCGAATTTCATCCACCGGATGCGCGCTGGCACATGATCGGCCACCTGCAAACCAATAAGGCAGGCAAGGTAGTTGGGCAATTTTATTGCGTGCAGAGCGTGGATAGCCTGCACCTGGCGCAAACGTTGAACCGGCACGCAGGAGAACATGGGGTACGTCTTCCCATCCTGCTCCAGGTCAATGTTTCGGGCGAGTCCAGCAAAGAGGGCATGTCACCAGCTGAAACACCGGAGATGGCCCGTCAAATTCTGATGCTGCCGAACCTGGAAGTGCAGGGCTTGATGACCATCGCGCCGCTGGTTCAGGACCCGGAAGAGGTGCGCCCGGTTTTTCGCGGGTTGCGCGTCCTGCGCGATCAACTGCGAAGCCTGCTTCCGCAGAGCGCGTGGCAGCATCTCTCGATGGGCATGACCGACGACTATCGTATTGCAATTGAAGAGGGCGCTACCATCGTCCGTATAGGCCGGGCAATCTTTGGCGAGCGTGTTTACAAATGACCTTGATACTTGCATCGGGGCTTTGCCCATGCGCGAATGACCTTGATATCTCTATCGCGATTTCGCCCGTGCGCGAATGCCTTTGATATCTCTATCGCGGCGAAGCCGCGTAGGGGCCGGTTTACCGTACACACCGCCGATTTATCGGCCAGTGTAACAGCCCATAATAAAGAGAAAGCTTTAAACCATGAAACCTGAAGATATCCTGTTTGGCCGTCGCATTCGCCAGAACCATGCTCTGGAACATGCCACCATAACCGTGTTGAGCCGCATGGTGCCGGACCTGCGCGTCAGCGCCCGTTCCAGTTCAACCGGCTTTATCATTTTCGGCGATGTCGATCTTGGGCAACTGCGCCGCGCTGTGGATGAGGCGCTGGCTCGCCTGCAGGCCGGCGAAGCGGAGCTTGCCATCCATCCAAACTGCGGTACCAATCTTGTCGTTGGCATGTCGGTCGTCACCATTGGCACGCTGCTCGGCATGACCTCCAGCCGCGCTCGCACGCGCATCGCCTCCACTGCCGCCTCCTCTCTGGCCGGATATGCAGCGGCTCGACCGCTGGGCGAATACGTGCAGAGGCATTTCACCACGCTACCGGACCTTAAAGGAGTGCGCGTGACGGAGATCTTCCGCCGCAAAGTCCTCGGATTTACCATCGTCGAGGTACGTACCGTTCAGGAGTAAAAAGATATGTTAGGTGTGCCACCGGATCATGGCATTATATACGCAATCATCGAATATGGCATCTATGTGCTCATTTTCGCACTGCTTGTACGCGTCGTTGCCTCGTGGTTTCGCATTGATGAACGCTATGCTATTATTCGTTTCCTGGCCAAACTGACCGATCCATTTATCAGGCCTATTCGCCGTCTCGTGGGGTCGGTAGGTGTGATTGATTTCTCATTTCTGATCGCCTGGTTTTTGCTGCTTACGATACAAATCCTACTGCTGCAGGCACTGCCCGCGGGCTGGTAGACAGGCAGACAAGATATGCGCCTGAGCGTGCGCGTCATTCCGCGCAGCAAGAAGAATACACTGGAATAGGATCGGGGGATACTGAAGGCAAGGTTAACGGCGGCCCCGGTGGATGGAGCCGCTAATGAAGCCTTGATCGCCCTCGTCCCTTTTATTCTCTTATCCCTGCACTAAAAAGGTTCCCGCTGCCACGGCGCTTTCCATGTGGATAAAGCCGCCTTGAGCCACGTACAGGATAAGGACGACCTTATTGATGGGATTACCATCTGTCCCAAAAGCGATCTGCCCGCTTACCCCCTGGAAAGCATTCGGCCCATTGATTTGCGAAAGCGCCTGCTGCAAGCCTGCCGGCGTGATTTTCGAATTTGACCCTTTCTGCAGGATATTGGCGCTGGCATGCAGAATTGCCAGCATCGCGTCATAGGAGAGCATGACATCATTGTCTGCCCGCGTGTAGCCGTAGGGACTGCCGGTAATCGTCCGACCTTTCGGATTGAAGTACAGCGGATATTCCTGGAAGAACACAGGTTTCTGCGCCGTCAATTTCAGCACATCCCATTCATCAGGATAGGCAAACGAGGTGAAGCGCAGGCGATCAAAGCCCGCGTGTGCTGTAGGCGGATAACCTCCCAATTCATAGAGCGCATCTCCCCCAAGTATCTGCAAGGTAGCGAATGGTCCCGAAGTGGGTAGATTTTGCAGCAGGACTGCCACATCGTTGGAATAGCCGGAAAAGTAGATCAGGTCGGGATTATGGCTCAGCGCATTGTTTAAAAGTGAGGGTAAATTACCCGTCTGACCTACGGTATAGTCCTCGGTAACTACGATGTTGTTGCCATCAGCTGTGAACTGCTTGCTAAAATCCGCTGCTAGCGTGCTGCTATACGGGTCATCAGGATCGACAAAGAGAGCGACATTCTTCGCGTGCAACTTTGTCTCGGCATAGTGAGCGCCCACCACGCCTTCGACACTATTAGGAGGCGCGACGCGGAAGAAGTAGGGCGATACATTTGTAAGCGAATCGGCGGACGCGGTTTGCGATACCATCGGGATATGCGCCGCGCTCAGTATTTTGACCGCCTCACTTGTGCGAGAACTGAACGGCCAGCCCATGACCCCTACAATGGTAGGATCTGATTGAGCCGCTTTCACAATTTGCTGTGCGACGAGAGTTGCATAGGCTGTCTGATTGCCTGAGTTCGCGATCAGCAGGCGCACCAGCGTACCACCGAGCTTCACCCCGTCATTGTATTCTTTTTGCGCTACATAGGCTCCCTGGAGATCATCGCGTCCCACACCGACATTATCTCCTGAAATCATGGTGCCAATGATGATGGTAATATGGGGGCTTCCTCCGCTGAGAACGCGTTGATCTTCAAGGTAGATCAAACTTTCAGCATCGCTTGTATCATTATTGACTTCCTGCTGCCACAGAGCCATGGCATCAGCAATATCACCGTTCCGGTAGTCGGCAGCCGCCTGCACTTTATATGAGCCAAAACCACTTGGCCTTTGGGTGTCGAAAGCGACGCTGCCGTCACTGATGCCAATGATTTCACCATCGGGCGCTTTGAACCCCCCAATGCCGTTGGCCGGGGGGGTGTTGCTAATCCCTGGCGTCGGGGTCGGTGTAGTACCCGAAGTTATGTTTGTTCCTCGACCGCGCACAAAGTACAGCGCGGCATAGGCGGCCAGGGCAATCAGGAAGATGATCAGGACGAATATCAGAAAGTTGCGCCCGAAGTGGTTGCTGCGCTGCTGCCTCAACTGGGGTGGTGGCGGATAGTTGCTGATCGGCGCAGGCGAATATGCTTGGGATTGATGCACTGGTGGTACCGGCGTTAAAGGCGCGGGTTGCGGGCGCTGTGGCGATCTGGCCTGCGCAGGCTGGTTTGCGACGCCGGCAGTTCCAACAGCCGCAATCGGCCCGGATGTTCCCAGCGTGTAGCTGCTAATATTTCCCGAAACGCCGAAGCGCTTGTACAGAATATCATCAATATCGCGTTTCATGGCGGTCGCGCTCTGGTAGCGCTGCGTGATGTCGTTATTGAGGGCGCGCGAGAGGACGCGCTCGGTTTCCGGCGATATCTGTGGGTTCAACGTGCGCGCCGGTGGGTAGGAAAAGGGCGCGTAATCACGTGGGTCGCGGTTGGTCAGGATGTGATGCAGTGTAGCGCCAAGCGCGTACAGATCGGAACGCGGGTCCGCGTTGCCTTGATATTGTTCGGGCGGCGCGTAGCCGGGCGTGCCGAGCGCTGAGGTCTGCTTGCGCCTGGCATTGCGCGCGGCATCGGCGCGCGCAATGCCAAAATCGACCAGGTGCGCTCTTTTATCTTTCGAACTGATGATGATATTGGCGGGCTTGATGTCGCGGTGGACGACGGGCGGCGTTTGTTGAGCCAGGTATTCAAGGACATCCAGCACCTGGGAAGCATAACTGAGCGCCTCGCGCTCCGGTACCGGCTTCTTGAGACGCTCCAGGCGTTGTTCCAGGTTTTCCCCATCCACGTATTCCTGCACCATGAAGTAGTGCGAGCCTTCCTGGAAGCTGTCGGTGACATTAGGGATCAAGGGATGATCGAGGTGAGCCAGCGTGGTCACTTCGCGTTTGAAATTGCGCTCATCTTCTTTAAATTTGGCCGGGTCGCTGTTATCGGAGATGAGTTCTTTGATGACAACCGGCTTATTGTCCAGGCGTTTATCGGTCGCGACCATGGCAGCGCCCATACCGCCTTCGCCCAGAATCTTCGTAATGACGTAGCGGCCACCTTGTAGAGGGGTTCCAATAGTGAGCGCGCGAGAAGTGCCCTGCGCGCCGCTGGCGGTTCCACCGACGGTGACAGTACCGGCAGTGAGCGGGCCGGACTGTTTCAAAGCCATGCCGCAATTGGCGCAGAAATCCGCGTCGGGGCGATTTTGATATCTACAATTGGGACATTCCATTGCTTTGCCCTCTCCAATATCGGGATTGAGACACATTTGTGGGGCCATCAAAGTATGGGACGCACCTGCCCCCTTTGTCTCAGCAGATTACAGGATTATACCTTGTTTCTTCATAAGAGTCGAGCGTTTTGCATGCATTCAGAAGCGCGTTAAGGATAGACATACTGTTGCATCCGCTCCTTACACATGTAATATACGCAAAGCAAAGGCAAAAGTTCAGCGGAGACAGTAGATGGACGGAGAGGGTAGAGGGAACGTACTGAGTGATCCTGGTCGTGTCATTCTGAGGGAAATAAGCCGAAGCCCTGCGGAACGAAAGGGAAGAATCTCTCTCGCCACTGTGTCATTGCGAACCCCGTCGTGTCATTCTGAGCGCAGCGAAGAATCCCAGCGCGACAGGGCACGGATTCTTCGCTGCGCTCAGAATGACATGGTGAGACTGTTCTGCTTCTCGGTTTACCGATTTCGGTCGTGAAAGCCCATTATCGGCCTATGCGCGCTGATCTCGTAAGGGCGTACCACGTGCTGGATGAATCCGCACTCTACTGGTCGCCCGTCTCGTATCCCGGTTAGAGATGCTGGCAGCGCAGCGAGATGATACCGGGGGCGAAATGATTTGCTTTCTGCAAGTATTCTTGCTCGTTTGCCTCGATCATCAGCTTGTGCATAACCACCACATCGCCATCAGGCAGCGGCTCCGCAGGTTGCAGGCAAAGCTCCATCACCGCACAGCCGCGCTCGTAGACCTTCACCAGTCCACCAGAACCGGGGATGCGGTACACGCGATTGTCTATGGTTGGACTTGAGACTTCCAGATATCCAAACTTGATCAGTTGCTGGTACTGGTTCTCTGAAAGCATTTCCCGCAGCAGCGCCTTGGCTCGACTTTCAGCCGAGAGATGCTCGCTTACCGACTCGCGAAATCGCCCCACGCGCCCATCAGGTGTCTGCGAGAGATAGTAGATTGCCAGGAGCAGGAACAGCAGCCAGATACCAAGAAACAGGCTAAGTGTTTGTAGCATCATATCGATTGAATTCCTTAGCCTCCTACCACCCGAGGTACCATCACAATCTGCTCGGCAGTGCGGTCGAACTTCTCAATACGCTCTACAGTTTTACCTGGCTCTACCTTAAAGGCAGTAGCTCCACGCGCGCGCTCCTCATTGAAGATGCGCTCAGCTTCTCGGATAGCCGCTACGGCTTCTGGATCGTGCGATTCGACCTTGCTCAGATCCCATTCGACTCGCTCGTCGCCGCGACGGGACATCACCCGCAGCATACCCATGGTCTAACTCCTTCTTCTGTACGAGCTTGAAGCTCATCCATCGAGTACAACCCCTGCCTTTGTTTGTTCCTCCCTCTCCACCCACCCACCTGCACAATGGGGATAGAATCAGCATAGCATGCATTACCCAAAAGAGTCAAGGGCAACGGCCAGGAAAAATGAGAAAGGAACAGGTCATAGTAGGGGCGCACCCTTGAGGTCGCCCTTTCTTTCCATGCCCCAGGCTTATGAGAGCAGACCAGGCAGCGTAAATTTAAACACGCTTCCTTGCCCCGGCGCGCTTTCGACCATCACCTGCCCGTCGTGCAACTCCACAATCATCTTCACAATCGCAAGTCCCAGTCCCTGGCCGCCTGAACGACCAGTCTCGCTCGGAAGGGCCTGGTAGAAGCGTTCAAAAATGCGCTGCTGGTGTTCGGGCGCAATGCCGTAGCCTGTGTCGCGAACCTCTACCTCCACCACTTTTTCCTGCTCCTCCGGTGAGTCTGGAGATGTCCTGGAAATAACACGTGCCGCGATGGTCACAATCCCTCCCTGTGGCGTAAAGCGCAGCGAGTTGCTTAAGAGGTTGCGCAACACCTGCTGAATGCGAACCGGGTCGGCATAGATAGAGGGAAAGTCATGGGCAATATCGACCTCGATGTTGATCGCATTGTCTTTGGCCATCAGCTCGAGTTCTTCCACGGCATTGGCCACGATTTCTCGAATGCTCGTCAATTCGCGGTTCAAACGCATTTGCCCAGCATCCGCGCGCGAGACGAGTAACAGGTCTTCGACAAGCGCATAGAGGTGTTCGCTGCCCGCCCGCGCGCGCTGCAAGAAATCACGCTGCTGCTCATTCAGTTCGCCCGCGATACCCGTCAGGGTAAGATCGAGGTAGCCGTTGATGGCATTGAGCGGCGAACGCAGCTCGTGCGTAATCATCGACAAGAAGTTGGCTTTCATGCGCGTCGCATCGCGAATAGCCGTCACATCACGCGCTATCATCAGGCAGAACGATCTGCCGGTGCTGGCAATGGGCGTGACGCTCAGTCCCAGCGAACGTGACGTTCCCGAAATTGCCAGGTCAACCTCGATGTAGGACAGGGCGCGCTGTTCCTGGATGGCGCGCTGGATCATACATTTCTCGCGGCTTACTTCGCACGTATTCTCGTCGTCGCAGCCCAGCAGTTCCAGGCATTCCATACCCACGATTTGCTCCGGCTCCATGCCAAAGATGCGGCCAAAAGCGGCATTCACTTCCAGAAAACATCCGTTGTCACCGATGATGGCGATACCGTCTGAGCTTTCCGCCACGATGGCGCGCAGTTGCTCCTGGTCGCTGCGCACGCGATGAAACAGTTCCACATTTTCGAGCGCCGCCGCCGCCATATTACTGAAATTGCGTACCAGCCGCAGTTCTTCGCTCGTGAAAGCCTGTGGCCTGCGCAACAGAATCACGCCATACAGGATGTTCTTGGAGACGAAAGGCGCCGCCAGTTCCGCGCAATCAAAGCTGACTGGGAGTGCGGCGCTTTCATCAGGCAAGAATTTGACCGGGGCATGCAACATGGGATGGCGGTGTTCGGCGGCCCATGAAGCTAATGAAGTTTCCGTCGGCACGCTGATTTTTTCACGCGCCACGTCTCCAATCGTGACAATAAAGCTACATTCAGTGCTGCCGTTATCGCCGGCGTCCTCGACGACCAGAAGCTCGGCGGACGGAAGCAGTTCCTGGGTGCGCTCCGAGAACCGGTACATGATGACCTGCCGGCAGGGAGCCAGCCGCTGGGCGTCAACCAGGATCGTCCGGTACAGGTCATCGGCTTCTAGCCGGGTGGTGATGCTGCGCGAAAGGTCCAGCAGCATCTCGAGCTGGTTGGCCTGGCGCTGGGCTAATTCAGCCTGGCGAGCATTGGTGATGGCAAGCACGGCCTGCTGGGCGAAGATCGTCAGCATGTGCAGCTTTTTCTGGCTAAAAGCATTGATTTCGCGACTGCTAACGGTCAGCGTGCCGATGAAATTATCTCTATCGATTAAAGGCACGCACACCATCGAGCCAACAGGAACGCGCCCCAAACGTTTGAAACGCGAATCGAGTCTCACATCGTTGATGATCAGCGCTTCGCGATGCTCTGCCACCCAACCTGCCACCCCCTCACTCATATGAAAACGAGTCCGGCGCGGTTTGCGTCCATGCTGCAAGGCGGCGAGTGTTACCAGCGAGGTTCCCGTCGCATCTAGCAATGCCACCGAACAGTTGCTTACCCCCAGGATAGCGCCCGCGTTCTGTACGATTTTTTGCAAAACATCGACCATTTCCTGTGATTCACCTTCAATAGAAGTGGCGCCATCGCGAACCTGGCGCTCATAAAGGGAAGAGATGTGAGCAGTCATGAGCTTCCTTCCACCATTTGATCTGCGCTACATAGCTATTGGACATTCTTCATTACATTGCGTCGTTTTTATTCTTATTCGGCATAGAGAGCAGAATCTGAAATCAACAGGGCCAAATATAAAGCAGTATTGGGGTAAGTATAGCATTGTCGATGAAGTGGCGGGGAAAGGGTAAGTAAGATGGGCTATTACGATTCTTGGGTAGATTTTCTACGGTCGAGACCGTAGAAAATCGGAGCAAAAATTCGGTCTAAAGAGTAGAAAATATACTCATAAAAGGCATGACAACAGGCCGGGCTATTGGGTATGCTACGAGAGGTGATGTCGAACGTATGTTCTGGTGGGGAACAGGAAACTTCTTTCCGGCGTTCGCGTCACCCCTTATTCACCTGTATAGCCATATGCTCTGGAGCGCGTCCTCGTAGTGATTCCACCTTTTGCATCTGACCTGGCAGGCAGGCAGGTCTGGTTCCTGATGACTTGCTGTCTTGTTTGAGAGAAATGGAGCCTTTGCATGTTCTCAACTGTTCCTGATTCGCGTTCCTCTGTTCCTCGTAGCTTCGGATATCGTATGTTTGCATACGCCTGGCGCCTGTTGTTCGCCAGCCTGATGCTGTGTACCTTTGTGATTGGCAGTTGGAGTACGCTGGTGCCCGTGGCATCTGCTGCGTCTTTCGCATCTCAGATTGCTGCCGCAGCCGTGAAGAGTATGCCGCCGCGTCGAGTCCAACCGCGTGCGAGTTCCATCGCTGCCTGCCCGACCCTTTCCAGCACCCCGAAAATTTCAGGGTCGGTGAACGGCTTCGGTGACCTCGGCTTCTACAAGTTCTACAAACAGACCTTAAACGACCGCACCACGCTCAAGGTCAATGTGGCCAACGGCAACCTGGTGCTGGAGTCCAACGACTTCCACATCCATGGGACGGGTATCGACCTCGATCTCACCGCGACCTTCAACGGCTTGCCCAATGCGCCGACGAGTACGCTCGGTACCAAGTGGAACCTCAGCGTTGGCAACGGCGTCTCCCTCACCTACAACCAGGATGGCTCCGTCACGCTGACCGGCTCTAGCGGCTTCTCAGCGACCTACTTGAAGAATACCGGCAGTTATGGTGGCTTTGATGAGCCGGCCGGCCTGGATGCCACGCTGCTGCAGAGCAGCATCAACGGAGCCTCCTACGTGCTAGTCGAGCAGAAAACCGGTGAATGCTTTGGCTTTAACCAGCAGGGCAGCACCGGCCAGGAGATCTTCGACGAGGACAAAAACACCAACCTCATCAGCTTTGGCTATAACAACAATGGCCTCTTGAACAGCATCACTGATACACAAGGCCGCTCCATCAGCCTGGTCTACGACAACAATGGTCGTATCAAAACGATGACCGATTCGACCGGTCGCGTCGTGCAGTACAACTACACCGATGGCAACAATAATCTCAACAGCATCGTGGATACCAACGGCAAGACCACCTCGTTCGTCTACAATGGGCATGATCTGACCAGCATCACCGATCCCATGAGCAATGTCACCACCCTCACCTACACCTCAGGTGACCAGGTGCAGACCATCACCGATGCCACCGGAGAGACCACGACATTTAATTACTACAGTGGCTCCGATTCGCATTGCGTGAACCTTAATCCCCATCATTACCCTTGCACCACCGTCTCGCAGCCGCTCACCCCCACGCTGGTCGAAACCACTACCTATGACTACAATGGCTTGCTGGTCCAGGATGTGGTGGATGCCAACGGCCATAAAGCGTCCAACAGCTACTGGTCGGATGCCAATGTGCATGTCTACACCGATCCACTTGGCAATACCAGCACCTTCAATTACGACGATGGCAACACCAATAACCTGCAATCCGTCCTCGATGGCAATGGCGCGCAGACCAGCCTGACGTATGGCACCAATGGCTCCTGCCAATCCAGCAGCCTCTACTATCCCACCGGCTCGTCTGATCCGCAGGGCAACTCGATGTGCTATACCTACGATACGAGCGGCAATGTGATGCAGGTGCAGGATAACACGCCGGGCGGTACCAACGCCACCGTCAAATATACCTACAACCCGGACGATGATAGCAACATGCAGGGCCGGGGTACGCTGGCCACTGCCACCGATGCCGACGGCAACAAGACCAGCTACACCTATGACCAGTATGGCAATCTCAAGCTGATCACGTCGCCCAGTCCCTTAGGGCAGGAAAGCGTGCAGGTCGATCCGCTCAGCCGGGTGCATATCGTGACCGACGGCGATGGCAACACCGCCACCTTCACCTACGATCCGCTGGATCGCATTACCGAAATCGACTACGTCAATGGCTCGAAGACGGCCACCATCAGCTACAAGTATGATGACAACGGCAATGTCCTCAAAGTCATCGACAACACCGGCACCACCACCTTCAAGTACGATGGCGACAACCGTCTCAAGCAGAAGACGCTGCCCGATGGTACGACCATCGTGACGAGCTACGACCCGGTGGGCAACCTGAAGACCTACACCGATGGGCGCGGCACCGTCACCTATAGCTACACGCTGGTCAACCTGGTGCAGACCATCAGCGAGCCGGACAACAGTCAAACCAGCTTCAGCTATTACAACAACAACCAGCGCCAGACGGAAACGCTGCCCAACGGCGTGGTGATCAACTATGCCTACGATAAGGCCGGTCACCTGACCAGCATCGTGGCGCAACTGAACGGCACGGCGCTGACCAGCTACCAGTATTCGTACAAAAATCCGAATACCGGAGCGATGTCGAACCTGCTCCAAACGGAAGACCTGCTCGACCCGCTCAAGCAAAATAATACCTATCATCGGGTATACAGCTATGACTCCCTGAGCCGTCTAACGCAGGCCAACGTCTATTATCCGCCCAATTCACAAACACTGGTGGAGCAATGGACCTATGGCTATGATGCGGCGGGCAATCGCACCTCTTCCACACGGTTGTCGAATCATGAAAGTATCGCCTACCACTACGATTACGGAGCCAATGAACTGTCCTCGATGGTGGTCAATGGCACGCAGACGACGACCTACAGCTACGATGCCGATGGCAACCTGATGGCGTCTACACCAGGGCAGTCCTATACGTATAATATAAAGAACCAAACAACCGCTATTGGCAGCGACAACTACACCTACAGTGGGGCGACACAGGACGAGCGTGTGCAGATCAACAGTACCAGCTATGTCTACAGTCTGCTCGGACTGAGCAGCCAGACCGATTCATCGGGAACGACCTACTACACGCGGTGCAGTTGTAGCCAGTTATTGGATGAGGTCAAGCCCGATGGCAGCAAGTACTATTACCTGTTCGATGGCTTAGGGTCGGTGATTGGCATGACCAATAGCAGTGGCAGCCTGGTCAACTTTTACGATTATGACCCGTATGGACAAATCCTGGGCCAGATGGAGCAGAATGGGCTGAATAATCCCTGGAAGTATGTCAGCGGCTTCAGCGAGGCAGATACGGGCCTGACCAAGTTCGGCACACGCTATGATGATCCCAATCTGGGCCGGTGGACGCAGCAGGACCCGGTGGTGGGTGCTGTGGGTGATCTGAATGGGAGTAATCGGTATGTGTATGCCGGGGATAACCCGGTCAATAATGTCGACCCGAGCGGAATGATTGTAGGAAACTGTGGTAGTGCTACTATAGGTATCACTAGTTGGCCAGTCGGAATCGGCCAAGTTAGTTTGTACATTACGCTTATCTCAAGCATCGCACCTATATCCTGGTGGGGTGGTACGCTCTTTATCACCGGGATAGGAAATACTATGTTCATCCCTGTTGGCCGCAGTAATGTGAATAGCTTTGTAGCTACTGCTAGCTTCTTTGGTTATCCTCTCGGTTTAGGAGTGTTCAGCTTTCTCTTCCTTGGGCTAGCGGGACTCACAAATGGTCAGCTCTGTGCTGCTATTGCTACTAATGCTATCGTCAACCTGTAGTGAGAGTATTACTTGAGGTAATAGCTCTACAAGGACTAGATAGTATCTAGGAGGATATTCCGAAGACCCACTGAATCAAAAGGCGGCTACTCAGAGAGTAGCCGCCCGTACTAATTTCATAAAAATATTTAGAACATGAAAAAGAAAGTGTAAGCCACTTAGAAAAAGTCCTTGAAGGTATGTAATAAGAGAAAAAGTTTACAGACTTTTGTGTTAAATTAACAAATGAAAAACATGCGTTTTCTCTTTCAATGAGCAGATTTGTTTCGTTAGACAAAAGAAAGGCTATAGTGATGAACCCAGATCTTGGCAGCAGCGATGCAACGGAAGCGATTCGAGAATGGCTCAAATGGTTTGACGTACAAAGTCCTTTTCCATCGCTTGATCTTGCAACGCTCCACTATCTGAAGGCCCGAGAGGTGCCACCCTATCAGGTACAGTATGTAGCAGTACAGGATAGCAGTGGACACAATTGGCGTAGCACGTTTCTTCTCGAACAATTGGAAGGACGATGGTTCGTCAAGATGCACAGTGCTGGCTACGAAAGCAGCTACGAAGAACCATCTGAGTTGCAAAACCGTCCCTGGGTGCGTCTAGAAACCCTGTTTCTTGGTCAGGAATTTTATGCGGTTGGGGAAGTCTTTGAGAAAGAGGTTGCTCTTGCTGGTGTGCGTTTGTTTGACGCAGCAGACTTCTTGCTCGAAGATACGGTTCAGCAGGGTCTCGTCTTCTTCTATGCCCAACGGCAGCCAACCACCCCGCCCCTTCGACTTGAACTTTATGATGAGCAAGGGATTCTGATCAGTCGGCAGACAGAAACATTGGACCTCTTTCCCTCTGTTGAAGAAGAGAACAGCTAGGCCGTGAACTGCATCAAAAGCGTTGATGCGCAGAACGGAAAGATTTTCCACAATGTGGCACCAAATTTAGTCCAGGGTTTTAAATGACTCAGGATCTACAAGCCGTTTAAGAGAGTGTTGGAAAAGCTCCTTTCGTCTGCACTCTTAGTTATTGCTCTGCACTCCCCATGCCCGCCATAAGCCATCTGAGGAAACCCTGTAGATATTGACTCATAAGTAACACCACCTACTACACCCGTTGTAGCTGTGGCATGCTGGTCAACGAGCGGTTGCCAGGAGGCAATAAATACTACTACCTCTTCGATGGCCTGGGATCCATTGTCGGCCTGACCGCTAGCACCGGCGGCGAGCCCAACAACTACGACTATGATCCCTACGGTGTGATCCTCAATGAAACGACCAACCAGCCCAATCCGTTCCAGTATGCAGGAGGCTACTTTGAGAAGAACACGGGCCTGGTCAAGTTCGGCACGCGCTATTACAATCCAGAGTTGGGCCGCTGGACGCAGCAAGACCCGGTGGGCAGTAGTGTGTTCGATCTCAATGGGAGCAACCGGTACGTCTATGCAGGGGATGATCCGGTCAATTTAACGGACACGAGTGGCAAAGTTGAGGTCATTACCGAGTATGGTATAGGATTTTTTGGCATTCTTATCCCTACTGGATACGACATAATTTTCTCGAGTACGGACCTTGCATCACTGGAAGGTCCAGGTGGTGACTATATTAAAGAGGTCCTTGGTGCTGCCTTAAGTGGTGCGGGTGTACCCGGCATAGTTAAGGACCTCATTTTGGCCCTTGTAAATTTCGAAATACTTGATCTGGTCATCTTTAGCAACATTTTCTGTGGAGGAAATGGTGTCACAATCTATGTGTCAATCCTTTTCTCTCCCATTCCGACTTTAAGGTGCCCCTAACAGAGAAGGAAGTGTTGCTGCACAGTGTTCGAGGAATGAATAACTCCTTATTCGTTCCTCGAACACCTGGTGATGCATGTTTGCCCAATTCTTTGAGGATGAGCGGCAGCCATAAATTGCATCTTTTGGCAAAGATTACGTCATATTGTTTGAGAGTAGAAAGATATCGGGAAATAGAAAGGGCTACATCTCATGGCAATTCAATCAAGCGCGATGATTCATCGGCCCATTGAGGGCATCTTTAATTGTGTCGCGAACGTAGCGTTCATTCAGCAATTGATCAGCCTTTCCTCGTTAGAGAAAAATGCACATGTTCCTATAATACGTCAGATAACCGACGATCCTATGGGTGTAGGAACGAAGTTCGTACAGAATAATGAAGCGGGAAGCCATCCTTTTGAAATAACGATAGAGGTTACCGAGTATAAGCGGCCTCTGGTTTTTGCTCTTGAAATAACAAGAGGAACGAGCATATCAAGAATAAAGTGGGTATTTCAGCCAGTCTCCGAAGGAACAATGGTTGCCCTGAAGTTTGGACCGAAACAACAAATTGGGTTGGTGAGCGTTTTGAGAAATATTGGTTTCATTACTGCTCCGAAATCGAGGAATCTCCCACCTGCATATGCGCAACTGCTGAGGGAGTATCTAGAAGAACGATGTTAGCAACCGTGAGTGTGTGTACTAAGTACGATTATATTGCTTTCGCGGCATAAGGTATACTCTGGGGCAGGAGGAAGCCATGAGAGCATTACAGATGCCAGAACTAACGAAAGAACAGCTCAACGAGTTAGCAAACATGTATCGATCCACAAAAGACGTAAGGATACGCACTCGTGCCCAAAAGGTGCTGCTAGCCTGTAAGCAGCACCTGGCCCCTCCGTGTATTGCAGGGATTGTCCGCTGTAGGCAGTTATTGGACGAGGTCAAGCCCGATGGCAGCAAGTACTATTACCTGTTCGATGGCTTAGGATCAGTGATTGGCATGACCAATAGCAGCGGCACCCTGGTCAACTTTTACGATTATGAAGGGGGTATATTATTAGATCGATTTGCACCTATACGCGAATAGTTACAATGGATCATCTTCCTGCTTTTTCTGGTAGTGTCATCCTCAATGAACCTGCTCTGGCGATAGTAGCAACGGTGGCGTACTGGCAACCTGCGAGCGTAGCGATGGCAATCCTAACTGTTTGAACTTTATGATGAGCAAGGGATTCTGCTAGCTATTCATTCCCCAAAAAAACGAAATAGAACGTTAGTTCTTATTGTGGGGTCGAATACTCAGTTTCTAGAAAGGGACTGCTATGGATGCACCGTTTGAACAGCCGGGATCATATCACGATGCGGATACTACTAACCCTCAAGATTATACACATATGATCCTCTATTTACTCAACGTGGGTCAGTCGTTATGCGGGCAAACTCGGGGAGTTCTTGAGCGTCTCTGCCAGGAGGTAGCGCTGGCTACTCAACAACGCGCTCGCCTGCTGTTACGCTACCAGCGGTTTCCTGACGTAGCGGATTCATCCTCTTCCACAATGGAGGTAAATTTTCCTGTGCAGTTTCGAGACCGGACGTATGGGACAGTGTCTATCGCAGCTGATGGCACAGATCCGACGCGCCCGGCGTTGCCCCTGCCTGTGGGACACGTGTTAGCTCAGGTGTGCAGCTGGATGCTGTACGCTTTTGAGGTGACGGCCCTCCTGGACGGTGTGCCAAAAGCAACCGAATCGTCAATAGATAAGACGCTGACAAAGCGCGAGAGAGAAGTGCTGGCGTTGATGTGCCGCGGGTACGATCAAAAGGCTATCGCCAAAGAGTTAGGCGTTACTGTGGCGACGGTGAGCAAGCACCAGCAGAATATTTATGAACAATTGGGGGTACATAACACCCATGATGCGCTCCAGGTAGCTTTTCAGGCCGGCCTCTTCTCTCCTCTTGAAGAATTCCTGGATTCCTGGTAGACCCCAGGAAGGACGGGCATGATGCACTGACTGAAAAGCCTCAATGACAGGTGGCAGAGGTGACCTCTCATTGCCTGATTCGTTTGCCAAAGATCATCAGCGTATTTCCGCAATCCTTGCGCTTCTAAAGAATAGACAGGTGCGAACTTTTGTTCTATAATAGTGATAACAACCGCGTTCTATATCACCAGAAAAACTGGCTAAGAAAGAGATTACCCATGTTGCGTGACGTACTTCGTGAACCATGGACATATCAGGAAGAGGCTGAGCAGGAGGAGCCTACCGGCACTCTTCGCCTGGGATATCAGCAGGCATTTTTGCAGGGAGTGCAGCAGGCCCAGAAAGAATTACTACAGGAACTGCGCCAGATACTGCTGAAGATCGTGCGCCTGCGCTTTCCTGTTGCCATACGCCTGGTAAAAAAGCAGATTGCTGGCATCGAGGATGCGAGTATTTTGCGCGATTTGGTCATCAAAATGAGCATCGCGCAATCCATCGAAGAAGCCGTCATGTTACTGCTGGAAGTCGATGAGGATGAGGGCGAGGACGAATAAATCCTAGATATTCCAGGCTTTCTTATTCAGAAGCCTTTCCTTCGAACCCTGGAGCATTGCCAGTGTTTGCTTTGCTATTGTGAAGAGCAAAGGTGCTGCCAGGTAAACAAATAGCGCCAGGCTCAACAAGATGTATAGCTTATCGTTATGTAAGAGTGGCTTCGGCGCTATGATGGGGTGCCAGAGAACGCTATACAGCGGATGGTAGTGGCACAGGTATTCAAGAGCGTAGTTGTGAGCAACACAGATATTGCTCAGCCCAAACTGATCGTAAATGGCTCCATTGATACCTATCCAGAGTGAGAAAGCCAGGAAGAGCAGCGTTAAAAGATTTCCCAGTAGCGAATTGCTGGTGCTACGCAGGCGTACTGCAAGCACGAAAGAGGCGGGAATCGAGGCGAAGAGAAAAAACCTGGGTCCCCAGAACCATCCGCCGTACCATGCCCACCACGATGAATAGACCAGTATCAAACCCACCAGGAAGCATATCCATAGTTGGTAGGCCTGGAATAATTGCTTATTGTTTTCTCCTTGCAACTTCCAGAGATAGTTTTTGACGGGCAGCAGCAGGGCGGGTGCAAAGAAGATCAGCCCTTTGCCGAACGAAAAAAGGATGGAGATCAGGCCAAGCCAGAAAGGTGTGCTGAATGCCTGATTGCCATACCCACTGTTAAAAGGGCTGCCACGGCGAATCCAGGACTCGGCGAGGATCAGCACTACAGCGGCTATAAATACGAGGAGATATCTTACGCGGCGCTTCTGAAAGATATGTCCCAGGACGACAAGGCCAAGTCCAACCAGGCTGGCGGGCGTATTAACCACCCCCAGCACGACGGCTGCCCATCCGCCGGCTTCCGATCTCAGCAGCGCTACCAGGATGCCCATTCCGACCATTAAAGCGGTGAATACCTCGCCTCCAAAGTAGGTCACGTGGTTCCCGAACATGGAGCCTATGATCAGTATAAGAAAGAATTTGCGCAGTACGCCGGCATCCATGCGATTTCGCAACATTACATACGTAATCAACATTACCGCGGCCAGCAGAAAAATGTTATATTTTTCCTGCCATTGCAATGAAAATCCTGATAGTCTGTCGATGACCCACAGTGGCGAGGAGAATAAAGGGCCAACGATTGAATAGCTCATGTGTGATATCTGGCCATGTTGTAGCAGGCTTACAACCGCTTTAAAGCGCACGGTGCCATCCAGAAAGTAACGCTGTGGCAGCCATTGAAACATGGCAAAGATGCCCATCCCAATCAGGCATAGCTCGATTACTTCGAAGAGTAGCTTTTTGGATAGTCCATGAACAGGTTGTTCCTGCTCTGCCGGAATAGTTTCGACTGCCAAAGGTGCTCTCTCTTTCTTTTAAATGTTAGTCCTCTCCTACCGGTACAAGACGCTCTTTCAAAGCTAAGGTAACTTGCTGGCCGGCTTCTGGTATTTCTTATTCCTGCCGTATCGCACCTGCGTGATAGCTAATCTTTGTCTCGTCATCTACGGAGCCAGTAAGGGGCTCGCGGAGATAAACCATTGCTTCATGTGTTACTATTATCCTATAGTTAAAAGTATATGATGAAGAAAACCATGGAGCCAATGATGCCCGGAACTTTTGCGGAATTATATGCCCCTCTACTGAAAGAAGTGTTTACGACAAAGGCCCAACAGATGCTGTCTGCCGGCGCCGATGGCTTAATAACCGCGCGTGCTTACGCGGAACGGGGCAAACCCGAATTTGCCCTGGCTTTTTTATTGTTGATAGAACTGCCCGAAGACGAGAAGCGCGAACTCTTCGCTTATGCTTATGAACGTCGTGCCGTACTATCTGAGGAAAAGGCCGCGCAATATACGCTCCAGTTCCATAGGCCTTTTCCGCTCATCAAGCTGGAAGCGCAAAAAGACCGTATGACTGCTCGCTCCATTCGTGAAGGCAAGCGCGTGCGAGGCAACACAACCCGTGTTCCTCCCGTTACTTAGAATGCAACCAGGCCGAATCCTGCAATGTGTTAGAAGCTCTGGCTTTCCAAACGTAATATATTGTGTGCGAAATGTGAACTATTCCACATTCCGCGGCCCCTATCGCATGTTATGATTATCTGGGGTACTGTTGGTCTTTTTTATGCTATCGAGGTTGACGGTCGTTTTTTCTAAACATAGCTGGATGTTCAAGTTATGGCATATTGTTTAAATCCTAAAAAGAAACATAAGAATCGTGAATTCGCCTCCATTTCCTCACTCACGAATACAGGCACGATAGCGCTGGCAGAAGCGAGCGCCGAAAAATCACCGGCCTCGGTCGATGCGCAGGTATCTTGCCAGTATTGTAAGTATTTACTCGAGGGAGCGCTGCTGGGTGATTGCCGGGTAAGGCGCTGGATTGGTTCGGGCGCATTCGGCGACGTATACGAGGCGGAACAGTTACCGCCATTGCAGCGTCGCGTGGCCATCAAGGTCATGTCCATTGACCAGGTACTGGATGTCAAAGCTGTCGAACTCTTTGCGCGCGAAGTGGGGGCTATCTCTAAGCTCGATCACCCTAATATTTTGCCTGTGATGCGCGTGGGGATGCTGGAAGACGGACGCTCCTACCTGGTAATGAAATATGCCGCTCATGGCTCGCTGCAAAAATACTGCCAATCGACTCCCCAGAACTTCTCTTTGCTGCCCACTGCTATTCCGGCGGAAGCTTCAGCTCCTCTTGTGGATGCGCCTCAGGTGGAGAATCAGGATACCGTGGCGGTCAATCAGCAGGGTAGCGCCTATCAAGACAATCAAACCATTACGCCTCTCGATCCTGAACAGCCAGAGCGGGTAGCTGGCGAGGGCGCGCGAGAGATTCTTCGCTCCGCTCAGAATGACATGCAGCGGACATGTCATTCTGAGCGGAGCGAAGAATCTCAACCCGATTCTATTACCGGCCACGAAACAATCGCCAGTAGCGAAACATCCGACTTAAAAGAAGACAGCGTCGAGGGCGATCAGATGGCAGTGCCGCAAGCAGCAGAATCGACGACGCTGACACCGCGGCTCCTGCTGCCATATATCGAGCAGGCATCGGAGGCCCTACAATATGCTCATGATCATGGCATAATTCACCTGGATGTCAAGCCTGCTAACCTGTTGCTCGATGGCGATGATCGCCTCATGCTGGCTGATTTTGGCGTTTCCGCGCTGCTCGATGGCTATACCCACGCCTCTTTGCACGCTTACGTCGGCACTCCTCTCTATACCGCGCCGGAGCAATGGTTGGAGCAGCCACGCGCCGCCAGCGACCAGTATGCGCTGGCCATCACCTGTTACCAACTGCTCAGCGGGCACGCTCCATTTACAGGCAACCTGTATTCCATCATGCATGGGCACCTGCAAATTCCTCCTCCTCCTCTACGCGAATTTAACCCATTGATCCCATCTGAGGTGGAAGCCGTTATTTTGCGCGCTCTTGCCAAGGAGCCGGGAGACCGCTATAAAGATATGCGCTCGTTCGCTCGCGCTTATCGTGAAGCCCTGGAAGAAGCGGCCAGTGCCAGAACAGATACCTACAGCCAGTTGCCTGCGCTCGAAAACATTGAGCAGGCAGGCGCTTCCAAAACAGCAGAGGAAGGAGCCACAGCTTTTGATCCCGCGGAAATCTCCACACTTCCTGAGCCGGCAGCAACGGCGATAAAAGCGCCCGCGGAGAAGGAAATCACAACAGTCAGGCCGGCGGGCGAGTTCGCGGGTGAAGCGAAAGTGATGGTAGGGCAATCAGGACAATCGGCGTCACGGCGGGGCGGTAGGGGCCGATTGATCGCGCCCAGCGCCGATTCACCGGCCCCGCGTCCGGTTTACCGCACGCTGGCCCTTGCGCTGCTCGTACTGCTGCTCCTGGGCGGTGCCGCGCTAGGGTTGGTGCGTGTGAGCCAGCCTTGCCTGCTTGGAGTCTGCCCTGTCATGCAGCTAAGCACACACGAGGTGAACCTGGTCAATGATGGCTCGCAGCCGGTCAGAATCTCGAATACGGGCAGTTCCGATTTGCGCTGGCAAGCATCCATCGTGAATAGCCAGAATTTAGCATGGCTGGCGCTTTCTGTATCTATGGGAACGCTTGCCCCGGGTAAAACAGCCGGATTTACTATCAAGGCAGGTACTGCAAGCCTGGCGGACGGCGCTTACGCCGCCGTTGTGGAGGTCAGCGGGCAGAATGTGGCCGCCCAGGATATTTATGTGACGGTGAGCGTTCAAAAAGGGCTGGATGCCGTCTCTGTAGAGAATAGCGGTACTCAATTTTTATACACCCAGGGCAAGCTGCAACCGGCAATACAGAAGATTACGATCATCAATAAGAGCATAGAAGCGCTCGTCTTCCAGGTAGAGTATACGGAGACGACCTGGCTGACGGTTACCCCTGACCAGGGAGTCTTAGAGCCGGGCAAGTCGACCAGCCTGCTGGTGAATGTGGTCAATCCGCAGTTGTTGACGCCAAACAATAACTACCAGACGACCGTGTCACTGATCGGTAAATTGCAAAGCCAGAAGCAAGCGATCGAATTGCAGCGCTATGATTTTGTCCTGGATGTACCCGCTCCATTGACAACGCCGACTCCAACCGTGACGGCAACGCCGCCCCCGCAGTTCAGTTTTCCCAGTTTTAACGCGCAGGCCCCCGTTTCGACAGGCGCCCCTGCTACGTTGCGTTCGGGACACAGTATGGTCTGGGATGACTATGACAATCTTGTACTCGTCTTTGGTGGCATCGATGGTAGTGGTCATCTGCTCAATGATCTCTGGTCCTACAGTCCTGAAACGGGACAATGGAAACAACTGACCCCGGCAGGCGCCGCGGGTGCTTGCAGTAATGGGGATAGCGGTGTACCGCCTCCACGTATGAATGCGGCCATGGTCTGGGATAGCGCGGATCAGCAAGTGCTGCTGTATGGTGGTTTGGGAGCGAATAATCATTATCTTGGCGACCTGTGGTCCTTTTCACTAAGTACAGGCGCCTGGACTGCCATTGCGTGTTCTGACAACGGGCCGGGAGTTCGTGCGACCGGTGCGGTATGGAATGGCAGCCAAATGCTCGTGCTGGGTGGGATGAATAAGTACGGCCTGCTCTCGGATTTCTGGGCGTATACTCCTGGCTCAAATGGCGGCTGGCAGGAACTTGCAACTACCACTCCCCTTGGCCAGCGTACCTACTCGACTATGGTCTGGGATAGCAGCGATAGCCGCTTGTATGTGTTCGGCGGGCTTGACATCAATGGCCTGCAGGAGAACGATTTCTATGCATACAGCGCAAGCAAAGGGTGGTCCTCGATTACGCCAAAGACATCGGATAATCCGCTACCCCGGCAGCAGGGCATTGGGGCCTGGGATAGCAGAGACCATCTTTTGTTGCTGATGGGCGGCTGGGAAAACGGTCAATCCGAACCTTTCTGGGGCCTCTGGGCATACGATCCCAAACAGAATGCCTGGGATTTATTGACTCCCCTGGACAGCCATGGAAACCACATTATACCCGGACGAACCGCGTCGACGATGGTGTGGGATGCGGCAGACCGCCGCGCCTATATCTATGCTGGCGCGGGCAATGGCAGGTACGGCAGCAGTTTGAACGATCTGTGGACGATCTCGTAGGGGCCGGATTATGAATTTTTACCAGCAAAATCGACAATTCAAGTGGCCCCAACTGTGTCATGCTGCTTCCCGATTTTGTTCGTGAACGTTCATCATCGGCGGTGGGCGCGATCAATCGGCCCCTATATAGCGAAGATGCGCTCGTGATATTGTGTCTCGAAGCCAAGCCCGCGATAGACGTTATAGCCCTCGGGCGAGGATTGCAGGCACGCGTAACGGTAGCCGCGCGCTCGTGCCTCTAGAAGAGGGAGCAGCGTGATGGCAGTACCCAATCCTCGACCGCGAACGGCAGGCGCCGTACTGACATCGTAGATACCGGCCATATTGTCCGTCAGCAATAGGGTGGAAGATGTGACGGGCTCCCCATCCAGGTAGCCGACATAATGGAGAAATGGCCCGGCGGGATCAAATCCAGCTCGCGTATATGCTTCATAATAGATTTCTGCAGTCGCGAGGGTCATCTCGAAGCCCGCGACTGTCGCCCGGTACCATTGCGCAAAACTCGCGCCGTCGTTAACCCGCTCTATCAGCAGTCCAGCCGGCACCCGTGGGGGCCGGTTCACCGCGCCCACCGCCGATTGATCGGCCCCGTTCCCCTCTGACCCGGACAAAGCAGCGCCCAACGCATCTGCATCCGCCTCTCCCACCGTCGATTCATCGGCCCACGCAGGCAATGTATGCAGGTCTACCAGCATATGGGGACGGTTATTCACCTGCTTCAAGCCATTTGCGAGCAGGTGGCTGGGAAGATCAACAGGCCGGCTAGAGGGTAAGACGAGCCATCCCAGAGGCCTGCCGTTTGACTTGAAGCTATCTACCAACGCCTGAACTCGTGCCGCGGCAGTCTCAGACGAGAGCTGTGTGCGCAGCACCGTATTCCACCCTGGAAACTTGCTGCTGACCGCCCATGTCAACTCAGGATCGCTGAAGAGTTGAAAATGGGGTAGGGGAACCAGGCCAAGCAGGAAATAAGCCAGGAAGTTCTCTTCCATTGCCGCGTGCAGGTCAGATATGTTCTGTGTCATCATAAATCCTTCGGATACAGCCCCGGAATGCTCACCGGCAAGTGCCCATACGCCTGCCGCTCGCCAAAAATCGCGCGCGCGGCAGCATTCAGGGCCGGGCGCGTATATTCATACGTCACAAGGTAGGTGCGAAGCTGCGGAAATGCCAGCAGATCATATGGATTGCGTACCGCTATTCCAATCACGCGCCGCCCTGAGGATACGAGCTGGCGCACCACTTCCGCCTGTCCCTCGTCCATATGCGCATTGACCGTCGCTACGATGAAAATATCTGTCGCCCTCGTGCCTTGCAACGCTTCCCTGGATGCCTCGCCTGCCGGCACGCGCGTCATACTGACGTTCGTGTGATACTGCCGTAAGATATCTACCAGTATATCATCTGAATAATAACGGTCCTCCACCATCGACATGCTGTATCTCTCGGGAGCAATAACTAGGATGCGCTCTCCAGTGTTCAGACGCAGTGGCAGCAGGCCAGCATCACTTCTGACCAGCACCGGCAGGCGCTCATATGCCCGCTTCTGAAGTTGCATATGCTCCTCATTACCGATTATTGCAGGCATCTTTGTCACACCTGGCAGTCTATCCCATGAGAGATGACTCGCCTTGAGCCTCAGCAGGCGTTCAGCCGCCTGCCGGATCACCTGCGGTGCGAGTTCATTCGCCTCTACCGCCGCTCGAATCGCCTCAAAACTCCCTTGCTGGCGCTCGTAAAGATGCGATACCAGCACGAGGTCGTTGCCTGCCTGCAGCGCCATGACCGCTCCTCGCTGTACGCCGAACGTTTCCGAAATCGCCTGCATCTCTAAGCAATCGGAGATAATAACGCCGTTGAATCCCAGGTGCTCGCGCAGTAACCCCTTGACGATGGCGGGTGAGAGCGTTGCCGGTAAGTCTTCTTGCTGTGTCAACGCGGGAAAAGCTACGTGCGCGATCATTACGCTGCCGGTCCCGGCCTCTATTGCGCGTCGAAAAGGCACCAGTTCCAGGCTTTCCAGCCGCTCGAGCGAATGAGGAATCGTAGGCAGCGCCAGGTGCGAGTCAGTGGCAGTATCGCCATGGCCGGGAAAATGCTTCAAGCAGGAGATGACGCCGGCGGCATGATATCCTCTCACCATCGCGGCGCCAAGCCGTGCCACCAGCCGTGGATTTTCTCCGAAGGAACGGACACCGATGACCGGATTAGCCGGGTTATTATTCACATCAACCACCGGGGCAAGATTCATATTGATGCCGAGCGCCAGCAGTTCCTCGCCCGTCGCACGCGCAACCTCGTAGGCGATTTCATCTGAGCCGATGGCTCCCAGCGCCATGTTGCCCGGAAATATCGTCACCGCCTCTCCCAATCGCTGCACAATGCCGTTTTCCTGGTCGATAGCGATCAGCAGGGGATAGCGATGCCCGGCCTCTTTTGCGATCTCCTGCAAGCTCCGTGTCAATTCAAGCACCTGCCGCGTATCGCCGGTGTTGCGCGAGAACAGGATGATGTTGCCGACATGGTAACGCGTAATCAGATCGATGATCTCCTGTGAAGGCTTAGTTCCCCAGAAGCCAACCATCAGCGCCTGCCCAATCTGTTCCTCCAGGCTCATGCCGTTTGTGTAGGTGTCCATTTAAATCATTTCCTTTGTATATTGAGACCTTGATGATATGGGGACGAGGGCCGAGAACGATTTTTCACCAGTACAATCAGTAATCCGAATGGTTCAGGCCATGTCATTCTGAGCGCAGAAGCCGCAAGCCCTGAGCGGAGCGAATGGGGAAGAATCTGTGCCTTGCCCCACGAGCTTCTTCCCCATTCACTCCGCTCAGTGCGGCCTCTGCGCTCAGAATGACACACCCGGGGAGCGCTTCCCGATTGTGCTGGTGAGAACTCATCGTCGGCGCCGGGCGCGATCAATCGTTCCTACGGGACGGCTTCTAATGCGGCTCTCAACACGTTGCCATGCGCGGCAAGTCTTTCGCGTGCCTGCTCTGGCGAGATGCTGGCACGCGCCACCAGGATGGCCGTTTTGACCTCGCCTCCTGCATAGTCCAGCAGCGTTCTGGCAGCTTCATTATCCAGCCCGGTTGCCTGTTTTACGATTGAGAGGGCACGTTGCTGCAACTTATAGTTTGTGGCCTGCACATCGACCATCAGGTTGCCGAAGGTTTTCCCCAACAGAATCATCGCGCCGGTACTGAGCATGTTGAGCACCATTTTCTGAGCCGTGCCCGCTTTCAGACGCGTCGAGCCGCTGATCACCTCCGGCCCAACAAGCGGCGCGATCAGAATCTCGACTTCTTGCGCCAGCGGCGTGTTCGCATTACATACCAGGCCAATCGTCAAGGCGCCTCGTTCATTCGCGTGTGCGATAGCGCCGCGTACATAAGGCGTGCGCCCGCTGGCGGTAATGCCTACCACCACATCCGCTTGAGAGACCCCGAGTGCTGCTAAATCGGCCTGCCCTGCGTCCCAGTTATCCTCGAAGTCCTCGTGTGCCCGATCCAATGCCTGCTGGCCACCCGCGATGCAGGCCAGTACCATATCTGGAGCAATATTGAAGGTTGGCGGGCATTCAGAGGCGTCTAAAGCTCCGAGGCGGCCAGAGGTACCGGCCCCGGTATAGATCAAACGCCCACCGAGCCGCAACTTCGCGGCTATCGCCTCAATCGCCCTGGCAATATCCGGCAATACCTGCTGCACTGCCAGGGCAACCTTCGCATCCTCGGCATTGATGATCTGTACGATTTCCAGGGGACTCACGCGGTCGATTTCAGTCGTCGCCGGGTTCACTTTTTCGGTGTCCAGCGCGCTTAAGGTGCGTTCCATGCCTTCACCTCCGGCTTTTGCTGTCATACCAGTGCATCAGGGTATGAGTTGCTCGCGCTTCATATGGGTATAGAATGTATACTTGTGTCCGCAATAGATGGCTTTGGCGTATTCGACCGGCTGGTTGCGTTCCGTATAGGTGACGCGGCGGGTGAAAAGTACAGGGCTGCCCACCGAAATTTTCAGCAGTTGCGCCTCTTCGTTGCCCGCCAGGCCTGCTTCCAACTCCTGGTCGGCAGCCATTAGCGGTATGCCGTACCTCGTTTCCAACACGCGGTAAAGCGAATTATTTTCCAGGTCTTCCTCTAGCAACCGCTCGCACCCCTTGAAATTGATCTGAGATAATTCAATAGCCAGGGGTTCGTCATCGGCGAGTCGCAGGCGGCGCAGGCGGAAAATTGGCGTTCCCTGGCTAATGCGTAGCCGTTCGGCAGTCGCCTCGTCCGCCGGAGCCATTTCAGCCGAAAGCACTTTCGTGCCGGGACGCTGCCCGCGCGCGCGGATATCTTCCGTGAATCCGGTCAGTTGTATGAGTTGCTGGGTAATTTTGTGCTGGCTGACGAACGTTCCCTTGCCCTGCTCGCGATAAAACAGCCCCTCGTTAACCAGGTCCGTAATCGCCTGGCGGGCCGTCATCCGGCTGATGCCATAGGTTTCCCCCAACTCGCGCTCCGACGGAATAAGGTCGCCCGGCTTCCACTCGCCGGAGCGGATACGCTCCTTCATGATTTCCTTGAGTTGATAGTAGCGAGGCAAGGGACTATTCCTGTAAATTGCACCCATATGTTTTCCCTCAATCTTATCAGGCGTTCTTTAAAAAAACGCGCGTTCATGCTTTCATGATGCCGCGGACATCATTTGCGTACAGTATATTACACAGTGCAGGTCCATGCCTTACTCTCTACCTCTTGCATTCTGCCCGGAAATATGGTACTAGTTATGGCAAGTGGTATAATTGGTATATTGTATATACCACTATACTTATTTATAATAATTCCATACTTTTTCGCGCCTGTCAAGGGTTCAAGCAGACAAAGGACATCTGGGAATTCCAGGTCAGATCGTCCCGAAGGTGATCCCTGGTGATTGCCTGCCGAAGAAATGGCACTGATTCACCCTACCACTACTGGCGTGCTGGATGGAGTCGCGCTCTGACTTGTGACTGCGCTGCGTGCCAGGCAGTGTGTAAGAAGAGGAAGGTTAAGAGGATCAATGCGCTTTACACTACGTGATGCTCGCCTTATTGATGCCACAACAGATATTGCCCACGGCGATATAACCGTTGCCGGCACGCAGATACATGCCTTGAGCCATCCTGGAGGCTCAACCGGCGAAGCTGATACCATCATCGACGCGGCGGGTATGCTGGTCGTGCCCGGCTTTATCGATGTACATACGCACGGAGGCGGTGGCTATAGCCTGCACACCACGGTTGCCGATGACATTCGGAATTTTGCGCGCTGGGTACCTGAGACAGGCGTCACCTCGTTTCTTATTGCGGTAGTAGGCGTGCCCGGCTCCATGCCTGAAGAACAGTTAAAAACCGCTGTGCATGTGCTTCGCACGCAAACAGGAGGAGCCGAGCCACTGGGGATTCACCTGGAAGGGCCTTATATTAGCGTGGCAAGGCGGGGAGCGCACCAGCCTTCCTGGCTGCGTATGCCGGATGAGCCTGAGACGGAGCAGCTCCTTGCCTTAACGGATGGTTGCCTGCGCCTGGTTACGCTGGCTCCAGAACTTCCGGGAGCCACGGCTATGATTCGTCGTCTTTTAGAGGTGGGTGTCACTGTGAGCATGGGCCATACCGATGCGACTTACGAGCAGGCGCAGGAGGCGATACAGCTCGGCATCTCGCATGTAACCCATTGCTTCAACGCCATGCGGCCCCTCTTGCATCGCGCCCCCGGTCCTCTCGCTGCTGCGGCCCAGGCCGAGGGTGTCTATGGAGAGGTAATCGCCGACGGCGTGCATGTTCATCCGGCAGCGGTGAACGCTTTGATAAAACTGCTGGGGCCGGAGCGCACCATCCTTATCACGGATGCCCTGGCGGCGGCGGGTGTTTCCGATGCCAGTTTCGATTTCGCCGGCCAGCCCGCGCGGGTTATTAACGGCGCCGCTCGTCTTGAAGACGGAACGATTACCGGCAGCATATTGACGATGGACCAGGCCTTGCGCAACGTGCTGCTGATGACAGAGGTGACACTCCAGCAGGCGATAGGTATGCTAACGCTCAATCCAGCTTGCGCTGCCCGAGTCTCGCACCGTAAAGGGCGCTTGCAGGCCGGTTACGACGCCGATCTGCTCATCCTCGATTCCTCGCTGACTGTGCAGGCCACCATTTGCTGTGGCAAGGTGGCATTCGCGAATGATGAGTGGCAGGAACGGCTTGCAGCGCTGAATAGAGATGTTTGATGGTTTGTGTCTGCAGAAGCCGATAATGAACTTTCATGACTAAATCGGTCACGTTCCATGTCATTCTGAGCGAGAGCGAAGAATCTACGGCCTGGCACATGAGCCGTCGGGTAGCGTAGATTCTTCGCTCTCGCTCAGAATGACATGAGCAAGTGGATCACGTGACGAGGGCAATGAGTGGTTCTGGCAATAAAAATTCATTCTCGGTTCCTGGGCGATTACCTCGATATTTCGTTAAACTACCTAATCTAGTCCTACATCCCACCAGGAGTTCCCTTGCCTCTCCTGAGAAGGTAGCGTAAACTACTCGATGGAGCCATTAACAGTTCACCAGATGAGCAAGGAGCGAGCAATGGAGGTCTTCCTGGAAACCGAGCGGATGTTGTTGCGTCACTTTACCGAGGCTGATGTAGACCACCTGGTCGATCTTGACAGCGATCCCGAGGTCATGCGCTTTCTTACCGGTGGTATTCCCACCTCCCGCGAGGCAATCCAGGACGACATTCTGCCCGCGTTCCTGCGCTCCTACGAGCTGTATCCCGGCTTTGGCGTCTTCGCGGCTATCGAGAAGGAACGCGGGGAATTCCTGGGCTGGTTCAGCTTTCGACCGAAGGTTGCAATGAGTCGCGACGAGGTCGCACTTGGCTACCGGCTGCGGCGCTCCTTGTGGGGCCAGGGCTATGCCACCGAGGGAGCGCGTGCGTTGATTCGCCTCGGCTTCACTGAGTGGGGCGTACAGCGTGTCGTTGCCACGACCTACCAGGATAACCTGGCCTCCCGTCGCGTCATGGAAAAGGCAGGCCTTTCGCTGGTGCGAACCTACCGCATGACGATGGAGGAACTGCAGGCCAATGACAGCACCGCCCACGATCCATCGGAGGTGCTTTGGGATGGTGACGATGTTGAATACGCGCTGCGAAAGGCCGACTGGGAGCAGCAGGAAGGAGCTTCAGACCTTACTCATACTTCGGGGTCCAGAGTTGCTCAATCGGAAGTTCCCAGCCGGGAAAGAGGTCTGGAATGGTAAGAGTGTCGCCGTTTTGCAAAATACTGATCGGAAAAATGTCTTCTTCCCCCTCGGCATCTTTCCTGAGTGAATCAGCTCGATAGACGCGGACGGTATGCTTATCTGGATCAATGAGCAGGCCAACTTGAACTCCCTGCTGTATGAACAAAGCGATCTTCTGTTCAAGTTCGCGAAGGCGGTCTGTACTTGATTTGATCTCGACGATTAGTTCAGGGACGACAGCCGCATAGGAGCGCGGTGCTTGTTTAAGTCGATCGCGTGAAACAAACGAAACATCAGGTGAAAGCAAGTCTCCATTGGGCATGCGGAAACCTGCGCTTGCATCGGCAATTCGTCCAGCGTTGTGCTTATAAACCCAGTTGCTTAAAAATACAATAAATCGAACTCCAATTTCGCTAGATACATAGTCTGAAAGACTCATAATAGTCAGTTTTCCTTCTCGCAATTCGATTTTGTTGTATGGGTAGAAAGCTTGAAGCCTTTCTACGTCATGGAAGCTCATTGCCATAGCTACTCATTCCCTCGCTAATACGGATTGGGGGCGTTACTGACTTTGTACGATTATTATGTGGTTATCTTTTATTGATATTGTACGTTATCGACCAGCTTTGTCAATAGTTCCACTGCTCAAGCGGTTGTTGAACGGCGACGTGGCCATTATAGGTCCATTCCTTGAAGAAAGGCGTGGATCTATCTCCTTGCATGAGACGGCTGCGCTCTGGCGAAAAAGTGACAGAGAGAATGTTCCGCCCCTCGGCAGTCGTATAACGCATGGGAACGAGGTATACAGGTCGCTCGGTAGCAGGCAGGCGATTCGTATGAGCGACTTCACTTCCTTGCCGCTGCTGAAATGTCGCGAGCAAGGCATTCACCTGCTCTGGCGTGGCTCCATCATCGATCAGGATGGTCTCATGCCAATCGGCGGAGTTTTCACTGGCAGTCTGCGCCAGATTGAGCAGGGTTCTCTGAGAGACATCTATTCCAGAGGCGGTGCCCGATTCGATGTGGTCACCGACAAATCTCCAACGCGGTCCAAGATAGCTCTCCGCGCCCTTGCAGGTACAATGGTCTCCACAAACGCATGGATCGCAAGGACAGGAGCATGCCTGTGCCGCAAACACAGACCCGATTAGCTGTATGGTACGTGGTGCTGTTGTTGTCATAACTATCTATCTCCTCTCACCTGATGGCGAAAAACATCTCACATCTTGACAAGGCTCAAAGACAAAACTCTCCATCGAGATTTTCACACTACGACCTACTATGGCAACTATTCTATGCTCGAGTGTCAAACTCGGCTAACGGGAATGCTCTCTTTCCCCCAATGGCTGTAAATCTCCGCTGAAAATGATGAACCCCACCTCGTTCTCATACCCATGTCATGAATTTTTTGCGAATAGTTGGTATAGTGGTCTAGATGTCTTGACAAATGAACCAGAAGAAGGTACAGTATTTCCCATAGACTGATCTGGAATTCTCGGAAATGGGTATCTGACTGGCGACGAAACGTATGCTATCGGAAAGGAGGGATTGCTGAAAGCAAACGTACAGGTAGTCCCGGCATGGTATGCCGGTAGGGGTTTAGATATCCCTGACATGCAAATCCCACTTTGTGTTTGTTCTTCTTGTGAATTGACAGGTTGTTACATGAGTGCTTTGTAGTATCGCAGGGCGCTCTTTGAAAGTCGAAGTCCAGCGGCTATTTACCAGGATCGTTGAACTGATCCATTCTTTTAGCGGTAGGAGGTTGCAAATGACTCCCAAGGCTCTCCCCGGTCCGTCTTCAGGGTTGAAGATCAAGTTTACTGCCGTACCATTCTCTCTGCTGGTCATTTTTATGTTGATCCTCTCGGCCTGTGGCAGCAGTGGTTCCACCAACAATTCCGGTGGCAAGTCAATACTCAAAGTAGCTGCCCAGTCCTACGATTTCGCTCAGTCTGGTTGGAATCCATATAATGGTCATCCCAACGCGGGCGTCCTCGGCCTGGTGTATGAAACCCTGTACTTTGTGAACGTGAATGATGGTTCGTTCACGCCGATGCTGGCCACCAATTATGCGTGGAGCAACAACAATACAACGGTCACCTTCACAATTCGTCAGGGTGTCAAATGGAACGACAACAAGCCGTTTACAGCTAATGATGTCGCGTTTACTTTCAATGCGATGAAACAGTATCCGGCTGCGGATACCAACGGCGTCTGGAGCTATCTCAGCAGCGTGACGGCGCCCGATGCCAATACTGTAGTGATGAATTTCCAGAAGGCTTATCCGCCTGAATTGGTGACGATTGCCGGGCACGTGTACATCATTCCACAGCACATTTTTGCCAACGTAGGCGACCCGACCAAGTATCTCACCGACCATCCTGTCGGTACCGGTCCATTCACTCTGACTAAGTACCAACCATCCCTGGCAGTGTTCGACAAGAATCCGAACTACTGGCAGGCCGGCAGGGTCAAAGTAGATGAGGTTCAGTTCCCGGAGTATAAAGATAACTCGACCCTGGCGCTGGCGCTGCCAAGGGGTGATATCGATTGGGCCGGGTACTTCTCGCCCACGCTCAAGCAGGATTTCGTAGACAAAGACCCAACGCATAATCACCTCTTCATGGATGCCATCAACCTCTATTCCATCTGTGTCAACCAGCGTGATCCGGTGGTTGGCGGCACAGCTGGCCTGCCGGTTCGCCTGGCGCTCAGCTACGCCCTTGACCGCAGCGCGATCGCGGCGCAGGCGACTGCCGGCCTGGAACCTCCGGGCAGCATCACAGGCCTGGTACTTCCTACCGCCCAGAACTGGCTGGCCCCCCAGTATGCCAGCCTGCCCACAACAGCTGACACTGCCACAGCAGAAAAGTACCTGACCGATGCAGGTTACACGAAAGGTCCTGATGGCATCTACCAGAAAAACGGTAAGCGATTATCGCTCACGCTGCGAAGCGTTGACAGCTATTCAGACTGGAATGCGGCGGCGCAATTGATCGCTTCCGAAGCCAAAGCGGTTGGCATCGAAATCAAAAATACGACGGTTGGCGAAGACAATTACTATACCCTGCGCACCGATGGCAAGTATGACTACCAGTTGATGTTCTGTGGTATGGTGGGTGGTCCTACACCGTACTACCTGTACAATCAGTACCTGAACAGCAATGAGATCGGCCAGGGCAAATTCAACTTTGTAGCCTGGAACGATCCTAAGACCGATCAGTACCTGAACCAGTACGCTTCAAGCACTGATCCGACTGTGCAAAAGCAGGCTATCATGGGCATCGAGCAGATTTTCGTGCAGAACCAGCCGTTCATCCCGTTGTGGACCGGAGCTGACTACGATGAGTACAGCACTGCTCACTTCACCGGCTGGCCCGACCAGAGCAACCCATATTCCAGCGGCAGCCCGAACACTGCCCCTGATATCGAACAGGTTGTCCTGCACCTGCAGCCCGCGTGATCCTATACGATAAGAGGTAGGGCCAGATAATGCAATTGAACAAATTACTCTGGTAATCCTGGGGCCGATGAATCGGCCCCTACGGGACCCCGCGGCGAAGCCGCGTAGGGGCCGATTCATCGGCTCGCGCCCGTTGCCGGACTGGTTAGTGAAAATTCATGATCGGTCCTATGTCTCTTGCCGGAGTAGTTCGTCAAAAATCAGAATTGGCCTTTCATCCCTTGCCGGAGTAGTTTGTCAAAGTGCATCACCTGGCCCCTACTCCAGCGTTTTGCAAGCTTGCAAAAGAAGTGCCAGCCACTCCCATATCTGTAGGATGGCACGAAAAAGCGTATAATATCTGAAAGTATGCTTCATGATAGAGGTGGCCGGGAAAGGAGCAGCCAGATGCGTCATGTGATCCGCCGCTTTTTGTTCTATGTTTGTGCAGTCTGGATAGCGATCACACTCGATTTTTTCATCCCACGCCTGGCGCCCGGTGATCCTGTCGCGGCGCTGGTGGGGAAGATGTCGACCAAGGGCTACGTTACCCCGCAGATGCAGCAGACGCTCGCGGCCATGTTTGGCCTGAACACGCACGATCCCTTGTGGCTGCAATACTTCAAATATCTTGGCAATTTGCTGCACGGCAACCTGGGCGTTTCCATTCAATATTTCCCCACGCCCGTCGCGGCGCTCATCAAGCAAGATATCGGCTGGTCAATCATGCTGGGCGGAGTCGCCGTTATCATCAGCTTTACCCTCGGCTGTCTGTTTGGCATCATTACTGCCTGGAAACGCGGCTCCGCTCTGGATACATTTCTCTCACCTGCCATGAATTTTCTCTCTGCCATTCCTTACTTCTGGCTGGCGCTCTTTACGCTCTTTATCTTCGCCTATACGCTGAACTGGTTCCCGCTGGCCGGCGGCTACGACGCGGCGGACCTCAATCCTGGCTGGTCGTTTGATTTTATCAGCAGCGCCATCCAGTATGCCTTCCTGCCTGCTTTGACGCTGGTCATTTCTTCGCTGGCCGGCTGGATGCTGACGATGCGCAATTCGATGATTACGACGCTTTCCGAAGACTACGTCCTGATGGCGAAGGCCAAAGGATTATCCGAGGGCCGCGTAATGTTCCGCTATGCAGCTCGCAATGCTGTCCTGCCCAATATTACCGGCTTCGCAATCGCCATTGGCGCGATTGTCGGCGGGCAGTTGCTCACCGAAATGGTGTTCTCGTATCCCGGCATTGGATACGCGCTGCTGCAGGCCGTGAACCAGCAGGATTATGCAATGGTGCAGGGCGTCTTCCTGATTATTACGCTGGCCGTGCTGGGCGCGAACTTTCTGGCCGATCTGTTGTATGCCTTCCTCGATCCACGAGTGCGTGTGGAAAGGAGCGTCTGAGCATGCAAATTCAAGAAGTACCCGGCAAAGCAGGAGAGCCGGTAGCATCTTCCCTACCGGTGGCACTTCTACCCGGTGATACACTGCAAGCTCGCATCCTGCGTGTGCCGCTGGCCACCTGGCGCGCGATGACTTCAAGCCCCAGGGTTGCGGTAGGTAGCGCGATTGTCGGCATCTTCATCCTGGTTGGACTCTTTGGGCCATTCTTCGCGCCTTACAATCCTGATGCGACATCAAACCTGTTCATCGCCTCTCCTTCCGCGTCGCACTGGCTCGGCACCACCGTTGTCGGGCAGGATATCTTCAGCCAGTTGATTTATGCCACGCGCACCAGCGTCTTCTGGGGGTTGGGAACCGGAGTGCTGGTCACGTTGCTCTCGGTGCTGGTCGGTATGGTTGGCGGCTATGTTGGCGGTGTGATGGATGACGTGTTGACGTTGCTCACCAATGTCTCGCTGGTGCTGCCCGCGCTTCCCCTGGCGATTGTGCTGGCGGCCTATTTCCCGCGTGGCCCATTGACGATCTCCCTGGTAATCGTCGTTACCAACTGGGCCTGGCAGGCGCGAGTGCTGCGTTCGCAAACGCTGTCGATGCGCAGCCGCGAATTCGTCACTGCTGCCCATGCCAGTGGAGAACGTCCCTGGCGTATCATCTTCTTCGAGATATTCCCCAATGAGATCGGCCTGGTCGTCGCGGGTTTTGTCAGCACCACTATCTATGTGATACTCACCTGGGCGGCGCTGGAATTCCTCGGCCTCGGCGACGGTACGATTCCCAGCTGGGGCGGCATGCTCTACTGGGCGCAGCAGGCCGGGGCGCTTGGTGGTGGCCTCTGGTGGTGGTTCATTCCCCCTGGCGCCTGCATCGCCATCCTGGGTGCGGGCCTCTCGCTCATCAACTTCGGCATTGATGAAATCGCTGACCCGCGCCTGCGTCCAGAACGTCCCAAAAAACTGGCAAAACACAGGAAAGCTGTGGCATAATAGTGAAAATGGCGTTCAAAATTCTATCGCAATGACAGTGCAGTGACGAGGCAAGAAAGCTGGTGGCACATGGCAACCGAAACGCCCGCGTCTATTTCGAACAACACGCTTCTCGAAGTGAAGCATCTCAACGTTGATTACCTGGCCTCGAACGGAACGGTACACGCCGTTACCGATGTCAGCTTCACGCTGCAGCGGGGTGAGATTCTCGGCCTGGCCGGTGAAAGTGGCAGCGGCAAATCGACCCTGGCCTATGCCATCACGCGCCTGCTCAGGCCGCCTGCCGAGATCACCGGCGGTGAAATTCTGTATTATCCACATCCCTCTGAGAACGACAAAGATGCCTCGCGCATTACGGTCACTCAACTTCCCACGGATGAGCAACAGGAAAATGATGCTGGTAGGGGCAGTAATGGCATGAATGGCGCGAGAAGACGCTGGGGCCGCAATGCGCGGCATCATTCAGGCGATGGCTCGCAACCGATTGACCTGTTGCAATTATCTCCCAAACAACTACGCGCTATTCGCTGGGATGAGCTGGCTATTGTTTTCCAGAGCGCCATGAACGCGCTTAATCCCGTCATGACGGTCGGCGCCCAGATTATGGACGTGCTGCGTACTCATCGTCCCCAGATGGGACCCGATTCGCGCAAACGCCGCGCCGTCGAACTCTTTCAACTCGTCGGCATCGCCCCGGATCGCCTTCGCAGCTATCCGCATGAACTCTCCGGCGGCATGCGCCAGCGCGCTATTATCGCCATCGCCCTGGCGCTCTCGCCCGAAGTTCTCATCATGGACGAACCAACCACGGCGCTGGATGTGGTGGTGCAGCGTGAAATCCTGACCGAAATCATACGCCTGCGCGAGAAGCTGAGCTTTTCCGTAATCTTCATCACGCATGATCTCTCGCTCCTGCTCGAACTTGCTGATAATGTCGCCATCATGTACGCCGGGCGCATCGTCGAGAAGGCATCGACCCGCGATCTCTACCTGCATCCGCGTCACCCATACAGCTATGGCCTGCTCAACTCGTTCCCCTCGCTGCACGGGCCGCGCCGCAAAATGTCTGGCATTCCAGGCTCGCCGCCCGACCTGCGCGCGGTACCACCGGGATGCGCCTTTCACCCGCGCTGCCCCCTGGCTTTCGAGGCGTGTCACTCGGTCTTGCCAATCCTGCAACCTGCTTCCGGCATGGGGACTGATGGAGATAAAGAAGCCGGTACTTCCGATCAGCTCGTAGCCTGCCATCTCTATGATTCCCGCTTCAGAGCGGAGCAACCATCTACATCCGACCTGGCAAAAGCCTATGAGTCCCTGGCAGAGAGGAGCGGCATCTCATGAACAATCTTGCCCGGACATTAGAGAGTACAAATACCGAACTTCATCCAGAACCTATCCTGGAAGCCATCCATCTTCACAAAGAGTTCCCGTTGCGCACTATCAATCCCCTGACAGGAAAGCAGGCCGTACATGCTGTTGAAGATGCATCACTAAAGCTCTACCCCGGGCGGGTCACGGCACTTGTAGGCGAGAGCGGCAGCGGCAAAACCACCGTTGCGCGCATGCTGGCGGGCCTCTATAGCCCGACTTCCGGCTCGATCCTCTTTCGTGGAAAACCGGCGAAATTATCGGAGGCATCACACCTGCGCAACTATCGCAGTCACGTGCAATTGATCTTCCAGGACCCGTTCTCATCGCTCAACCCGGTGCATAACGTGCGCTACCATCTCTCGCGCCCCCTGCGCATCTATGGTCACGCGCGCAACAGAGCTCAGGAAACGGAGCAGATACTCTCATTGCTTGAGCGCGTCAATCTCAGTCCGGCGGAACAATTTATTGAGAAATATCCGCATCAACTCAGCGGTGGGCAACGGCAGCGCGTAGCCATTGCTCGTGCATTGGCCGTCCAACCCGAAGTGCTGCTGGCCGACGAGCCGGTTTCCATGCTGGATGTCTCAATACGCCTCGATGTGCTGAACCTGCTGCTGCGGCTGAAAGAGGAAGAACACCTGGCACTACTTTACATAACACATGATATTGCCAGCGCCCGCTACTTTGCCGAGGAGACGCTGGTGATGTACGCTGGTCAGATGGTCGAAGGCGGGCCAAGCGACGAGGTGATCCAGCGCCCGAAGCATCCCTATACGCAATTGCTGATCTCTGCCGCGCCTGACCCCGACCGTCTCGGTCCCGAAGGCGATCAGAAAACCCCCGAACTGCCTGCCCGTGGTGAAATTCCCAGCCTCATCAAGCCTCCTACTGGATGCCGCTTCCACCCGCGCTGCCCGCACGCTATGGCCGTGTGCAGCGAACGTTTCCCCGGTCGCACCGAGCTTGGTGATGGAAGGTGGACGAATTGCTTTTTGTATGGGGATGGGGAAAAGTTGGAAGGCAACAATTAGCTCAACAAATAAAGGCCAGTGCGCAGCACTGGCCTTTATTTGTTGAGCTAATTGTTGCCTTCATCTCCCAGCACCTCCCTAGCCGCCCTCGCCCCCTCCTCAGCCGCCCCCTCCATAAACCCCTGCCACTTCACGGAGCAGTGCTCGCCCGCGAAGTGAATGGGACCCTGGCGGATGCCCTCGTAGCCGGCGAAGAGCGTATATTGTCCCACGCGCCAGCACGAATAGCTTCCACGCAGGAATGGATCGCCTGTTGGATAGTTCAAGGCCGCAACTCCAGTGTAGTGGGCGCTGATGCCGGGTAGGAACTTTTCCAGTTCCTCAAGGCAGTGCCGGGCATATTGCTGTATTACCTCCGCATCTCTAGTAGTCGAGTAGGGTGCGGGCGGGTTGTACGAAGCACCGACCTCGCCACTGGTGTAATCAACGAGAATGCCCGTCTTGCCAGGTTGACCGAGCGAGACATCCCAGACGACCTGGATGTCCAGGTCGGTAATCATGAAGCCGCTGTTGTTGCGCGGCCAGGGGCCTTTCTGGTACCAGTAGGGCGTGTCGAATTGCAGGAAGAGTTTTGAGATGGTGCCGTATCCAAGCTCCTGGATGGCCTTTTGCTTGAGGGCATCGAAGCCTGCCTGGGAGTAGTCCACTTCGCGCAAGGTGCTGAAAGGCAAGGTTAGAATTGCGTGATCACAGGCAACCTCAAGAGAACCATTGGGAGTCGCGAAAGTCAGTATCACAGTGTTATCACTCTCTCGTCGGACCGACGTGAGCCGGTGATTGAGATGAATGCATCCATCGGGCAAGGTACGAGCTATGGCAAGTGGCAATTGCTGGTTGCCGCCCGCGATTCTGATGCTGCCCATCATAGGACCTGAAGAACCGGGTGTGTCCTCTTCATCCTCGTCCTCATCAATCCACGAGCCGAACATATAAAGCAGGTTGAGCGAACTCTGCTCTTTTGTTGGCAGGCCAAAATAACCACGACAGGCGCCATTCATCATACGACCCAGCGGCGAGTCATGCCCTCCCTTGACATACTGTAGAATCCAATCGTAGATGCTCATATGATCGAGACGGTAGCCCGTTTCGGTATAGTGATTGTAGGTGGTGGGAAAGCCACTTGCTTGAATCTGTTTCTGTAAGATCGGGCCGACTGTTTCAAAACCCTGGTAAACCTGGTCAGGACTATAATAGCGGTTGAAAAGATACATGATGTTCTGCGCGCCGGGAGCCGTTGCCTTGCCCAGGTCAACTATTGAAAGTCCGAAGCGCCGGATCAGGGCATGAAGGGTATCGTGGTCGCTATCGATGAACTCACCGCATAGGTCGGTGACCATACCATCGGCCCAGGTAGTCGCATCAGAGCGCATCCGACCGCCTATCTGGTCGGATGCCTCGTAAATGCTGCAAGTCATGCCGGCATCTTGCAGTGTCAGAGCCGCGTTGAGGCCGGCAATGCCTGCGCCGACGATGGCGATGCGGGGCTGCTTTGCCTTATCACCGGGTACATTATCTGCCATCTTTCTTCTCCCAGAGCATTGTAATCCTGCGTGTATGTTTAACTGTACACAACAAATGCTCTGAGATCAAGCACTGCCAGCCAACTATCAAGTATTCTATTCTGGTGATTACCTGTAAGTTCACTAGCTCAGATGAGGCGGTTCGGCTGAATGAAAGGATGGCCGCGGATTCTTCGTTGCACTCAGAATGACATGCCCCGGACGTGTCCTGGCATGCCCATGCATGTCATTCTGAGTGCAACGAAGAATCTTATGGGCAATTACCAGTTCTATTGTCCCAGCTTCTTCTTATCGCTCCATCTCGCGCAGTTCGACGCGGCGAATCTTGCCGGAGATCGTCTTGGGCAGGCTGTCCACAAACTCGATCTCGCGTGGATACTTGTAGGGGGCCGTGACGCGCTTCACATGCTCCTGCAGCTCGCTTGCCAGTTCGGGCGAGGGAGTATAGCCAGGGGCCAGGATGACGAAGGCTTTCACGATTTCGCCGCGCATCTCGTCAGGGCTGGCAATCACCGCCGATTCTGCCACCGCCGGATGCTCCTTCAGCGCGCTCTCGACCTCGAAGGGGCCAATGCGGTAGCCGGCGCTGATGATGACATCGTCGGCGCGGCCCACGAACCAGAAGTAGCCGTCCTCGTCCTTATAGGCGCGGTCGCCGGTGATGTACCAGTCGCCGCGAATGCAGGCATTCGTCGCATCCGGATTGCGCCAGTACTCTTTAAACATCCAGGTGGGACGATTGGGTTTGATCCTGACCGCGATATCGCCCTCTTTATTGGGTGGAAGCGGGTTGCCATCATGGTCGATGACCTCGATATCAAAGCCAGGAGACGGTTTGCCCATCGAACCCGGTTTCACCTCTAATGGTGGGAAATTGCCACACAGCAACACCGTCTCCGTCTGGCCGTAGCCGTCGCGGATCGTCATCCCTGTCGCATCCTGCCAAACCTTGCCGTACTTATCAATTTGGCACCTGCTTCGTCGCGTAAGTCATCCTCCGTTAATCCGTACCGTTCCATGATCTCGTAGTCCTGTAAGCTGAACGGAAAGCCGAGCATCTTGCCCCACGGCTTCGGCTTCTCCGTCTCGAGGCCCAGGCGTACCGCGCGATGCTTGATGCCGTAGGGGCTCCTGTGCGGGAACATTTTCAGTAGCGCCTCCGGCGTAGCCGATGGATACTGCTCCCCCAACAGCTCGTCTTCCTCCGCTGTCCAGTTTATGGAGGGATTGCCCGATCGGAAACATACCAACTCATCGATACCCCACGCGGGATCGCGCCAGTATATGGCCATAGTGTAGAAGCGCGGGGCAATGTTGTCAAGCACCACTTTCTCCACGAAGGCGTCGACCATGATGGGATACTCTTCGGGCGGCACAACCTCGTCCCAATATTCACCGGCGTCGAACATGAGTTGCTTGTAGGTGCGCCGTTTTTGCGCGTGGGTCTTGGTAGTGGTAACCTCGCCTCTGCGAGTGTGTAGCCGCTGAAGCTCTACTTCCAACCCGTTGTACTCGTCATTGGCCGCCTGGAGCAGGCGCTCATTCGTAAGCACTCCTGACCTGATCTGCTACTCGATCTTGCGCATGAGCGATTTCACGGCGCTGACCTGTTCGTCTATGTCTTTTAGCAGTTGCGCCCGCGCGGTTTGATCCGCCTCTTCCTCGTCGAGAAAGTCCTCAAAGTCATTGCTCTCTAGTAGCCGCTCTCTGAGGGAATCCAGGAAGAAGTTGTCTACGTCCTCCGCTAGTATCATGTACTTTCTCGACTGACCTATGCCCTTCTTCAGGATGAATCCATAGAATGGCCTGGCCACGCTATCTGCCTGGTTCCCGTGGCGGGGGACGTCTTTTACGCGCACCCGGTAGCGGTCATCCTTAGCGAAGACGCAGTTTCTCAGTAGTGCAGGCTGGTCTGAGCGGTGTTTCTTCACGTACTTTTTGCACCTCTCGAGGTACTCCTCATTTGGCGTCCCATCCAGGTTGGTAGGCGACAAACGGTTGAACGCGTAGAGGAACTTGCCCAGTTTCACAACTGGCTCGTGGTTGTCGCTGCGGATTAACACCCCTTTGTGTACCCACATACCGGCGTACACGGGGTTGGCGAGCATATCGCGTAAACCTTTCTCCGAGCCAATTGTATAGCCTATGAGCTTCCCGTGCTCGTCCAGTACCTTTGTGAGCGGGCACCGGTTCACTATTTCCTTGTCTATGTGGTCTTCAAACGGCGGAAAGAGATAGGGAAGCCTGGCGATTTCTCGACGTAACCCCGTTACGTTGCCTGCTAGCTCCATGAATTTGTCGTACAACCAGTCTATTTTCTCGCCGTGAGGCCAGTAGGGAAAATCTTTCGGTAGTCGGGATTCTCCCTGCCATCTATCTCTTCGCGCCGATCGGGTATGTAGCCGGTTGGCATGTTTGCCCCGAACCAGAGTCCTCTTCTCCCCAGTTCGTTTTTAGCTTCAGCCATCATGTAGATGTGTCTTTCGATATACTTCCATGCGGCTTCGCATTCTCGCCTGAACTGGTCTACATGCGAGGAGATAGAGAAATCGTACACGAAGTCGATCGCCCTGCGATCAACGGTGAGTATGGCCTTGCGGTCGCCCTGGCGCCTGGGCCAGCAGACGCAGCCAGCCAGGTTCACCCGGCGCACGTGCCGGAAGGATCAGTTGATGCGCTTCTGGTAGTGCGCCCATTCCTTCTCGCGCAGCACGAACTTCTGCACCTTGCCCGTGGATGTCTTGGGCAGCGGCCCGAACTCCACGGCCACCGGACACTTGAAGTGCGCCAGCCGCTCGCGGCAGAAGGCCAGCAACTCTGCTTCGGTCAGGACGTGACCCTCCCTGACGGTCACGAAGGCCTTGGGGCGCTCCCCCCAGACCTCGACGGGGATGGCGATGACGGCACACTCCAGCACAGCGGGATGCTGCGCAATCGTCTGCTCGACCTCAATGGTGGAGATATTCTCCCCTCCTGAGATGATGATGTCTTTGGCCCGGTCACGCAGCTCAATGTAGCCATCCGGGTGCCAGACGCCCAGATCGCCCGAGTGAAACCAGCCGCCTCGGAAGGCGGTGGCGGTCGCCTCCGGATTCTGGTAGTAGCCTTTGGCCACATTATTGCCATGCATCACGACCTCACCCATGCTGTGCCCATCACGCGGTACATCGTGCAGGGTCTCATCGACGACCCGCACGCCATCGGCAGTCACATAGCTTACCCCCTGTCGAGAAAGCAGCCGTGCCTGCTCAGCCTCCGGAAGACGGCCCCACTCGCTGTGCCATTCACAGATGGTGTAGGGTCCGTAGGTCTCGGTCAGCCCGTAGACGTGAATCGGGCGCAAGTTCAGGTGCTTCATCTGCGCGAGCAGCGTGGGGGAGGGAGGAGCTGCCGCCACAGTCACCGTGATCTGCCGGGGGAGAGGATGCGCCTTGGGATGATTGACCAGCAGGATCTGGACGGTGGGTGCTCCGTTGTAGTGGGTTACGCCCTCGGCCTCAAAGAGGTCCCAGACCAGAGCGGGATCGAACGTGCGCAGGCAGACATGGGTCGCCCCGACCGCCGTCACTGCCCAGGGAAAGCACCAGCCATTACAGTGGAACATGGGTAAGGTCCATAAGTAGACACTCTCGCTGCGCATGCCGGTCTCGATGACTTCGGCCAGCGCATTGAGATAGACCCCACGATAGGTGTACATGACGCCTTTGGGATGGCCGGTGGTGCCTGAGGTATAGTTGATCGAGATCGTCTCCTCTTCATCGGCCAGCCAACTGGTCACCGGCTCAGGACTGCCCTCGGCAAGGAAGGCTTCGTAGGGATCATCAGGGACACCCGTATCCGCAATCGGCACCACCCGGATGCCTTCCAGATCGAGTGGCGCAAGCAGGGGAGCCAGCTCGTCATCGACGAACAGGAAGGTGACGCCCGCGTGCTTGAGAATGTAGTCGATCTCCTGGGAACTGAGCCGGGTGTTGATGGCCACCAGAATGCCCCCAGCCGCCGGCACGGCAAAGTGCGCCTCGAGCAGGTGAGGCGTGTTGAGGCACAAGAAGCCTACCCGATCCTGCTTCTGGAGGCCAGCAGTGCGCAAGCCAGAGGCCAGACGGTTCACCCGCTCGGCCAACTGCCGATAGCTAGAGCGCCGGGTGCCATGCACCACGGCGGTTTTGTCTGGAAAGACGGAGGCACTGCGATACAAAAAATCAACCGGCGTGAGTTCGGTGCGGTAGACTTTCTCTTCCATTGTGGGTTCCTTTGTTCATCTAAGAGGTCGTAGCGAACGTTCCTGCTGAGAGTCTACCTGGTGGCGAGTCAAAACACATGTGTAGTTCTACCCATTCGCACTACCCATTTTTGCAGAGTGAGCATGACGTGGACACGGTCAGCGGAACAGGAGGATGGGTTATCTCAACGAGGTGGAACGTGCCGATGGAGCGAGGAGGCGGGTCGGAGTCTCCGATCGACGAAGCCGTGCCTCTTCCCACGGGAAAGGGATGGCGGCCTGATGAGCAGCGG
>DASRBN010000041.1 GCA_035653615.1 Ktedonobacteraceae bacterium
GTACAAAGAAACCAGTAGGAGACTTTTTACAACTTTCTCTCATGCGAAGGTCAACTCTCACTATGATACTCAGAGAGCCGAACCTATAATAGTGGTAAGCAGGTCTATGTTTACCACTCTGTAGCGTGATTCTCAACGAAATGACCACTGAACCCAATCCGTTCCAGTATGCAGGAGGGTACTTTGAGAGCAGCACCGGCCTGGTCAAGTTCGGCACGCGCTACGACAATCCGAAGTTGGCCGCTGGACGCAGTAGGACCCGGTGGCGGGCAGCTTGGGCAATCCGGACTCACTCAATCGGTACTTATATGTCAAGGATGACCCGGTCAGTGTGGTCGATCCGAGCGGGAAATACTCTGCTGCTGGGTTATTGGGATCATGCCTTGGAGCGGCTGTTGGAGCCGCAGTCGTAACTATCCTAAGCCTGGCCTTTGGAATCGTGACTATTCCGGCATCACTACCAGCTGGGGTCTTCGTTTTAGTTACAGCACTTATTGCTTGCATAGGAGGAGAGATTACTTATGACGTTGTTCAAGCTATTGGAGGTTAACCACCAGTAACTCTTGCAGGACAGTAGCTGGGATAAATCCTATCTCTTCTACTGTCCAATTTTCTCCTTTTGTCGATAGTGACGCCCATCTGCAGGCTCATTTGCTTTTGGAAGAAGGCTTACACATTATGAGATGGAAAGCAGCCTGGAATCGACCGACATTTTACCTGATGATTCTCATCGGTATTGCCGTAGCAGTCTTTGGTTTGATAGCTGGTCAACAACGCCCACTGTTGTTCGTTTTTCTGGTGATAGGTATTCTTTATATCGCGATATGTTTTCTTCTGCTCTACCTGGCAAGGAGAGCCGAGTAAGATCTTTGATGTAGACCGTCATATACGTTCGATGCTCGTTTGATAGCACTACCTGCGGCAAATGCATCAAGTAATCGGTTTGCTTACTCACCCTACCTATCATCTTAGAACAGGCCCGCAACAAGGTCGGTGCCTATGTTCCTATAAGGCGTCTGGCATCCCTAATCCACGCCAGTAGGAGAAAGGCTACTTGGAGAGCAGCACCGGCCTGGTCAAATTCGGCACGCGCTACGACAATCCGAAGTTGGCCGCGGGCCCAGCCGTCGATTTGAATGGGAACAAAAGGAATGGGTAAATGATTGCTGCTGATATCCTCTTGATATTGTTGTTGTATGCTGCGATTTACTTCGGTATTTTCCTGGCCTCGCACTTTTTCAATAGGTCACGTACCTTCCGGGTTCAGATGTTGATCTTGATGCTTGCCGCAATGCTGGGAACATTTCTCCTGGTGCTAGCGAGCCAAAATGCTTCTTTACAGACACTTGCAATAGTTCTCACGATTGTTCTCGGGTTTTGCGCTGCATGCCTCATTGTTGCTATTGAGATAGTGAGGCAGAGACGGCTTGCTCGCAGAAATCCAGATAGGTAAAGGCCAGGAATCGTTAAAATATACTTCTACATTATCCCAGCAGCCGCTCATAAAACGGATTAAAATACCCCTCATCTCGCCCAATCACCCCCTCCAGCCCCCGTCCACCCTCTGGCGAGCGTTTGATATCGGCGAAAAGTCCAGCCTCCAGCCCTTTGAACAGACCAGGATTATCCATCTGTTGCAGCAGGTCGACTGCATCGCGTAGTATCTGATTTGCCCTTTTTGAGATCAGGCTATCCTCGCGCCAGTCAAATTGCTCGCCAAGATCGCGTGCGGCACGAAATACGTAGAGCGCGCTACGAATAGACAGGAAGCGGTCTTGCAAGAGTGGGGTATGGATGGCCTCGGTGGGCATGCCGAGCAGTTGGATGCCCTGACCCGTCAGGACTCCGACGAGGTTGAAGAAACTATCGAGCATGTGGCCGCGAAAGATATCGCCGGTCATGTGCTTTGTGGGAGGCATGTACTTGACCGGGTAGCCAGGAAAAAGATCGCGCACGAGCTGCGCCGAGGCAATCTCGTGCAGCAGGTGATTGGGAGTATCGGGATTGATTTCGAAGGCGTGGCCGAGACCGATTTGCTCCGGCGGCAGACCGGCTACCTGGGCGAAACATTCGTTGATAAACTGCGAGGCAATGACGGTGTGTTCGGACTCGAGTGCATCGGCGGTAGTCAGGTAGTTATCCTCGCCGGTATTGATAATGATACCGGCGGCGGCGTTGATGCGGCGCGAGAAAAGCTGATCGATGAGCGTGCGTTTCATGTTGATGTCGCGGAAGATGATGCCATAGAGAGCATCGTTGAGCATCATGTCCAGCCGCTCTAAGGCACCCATGGCGGCAATTTCCGGCATGCAGAGGCCCGAACAATAGTTGGTGAGGCGTATGTAGCGGCCAACTTCGCGGCTCGTTTCATCGAGGGCAGCGCGCATGAGCTGGAAGTTGGCCTGCGTTGCGTAAGTGCCGCCAAAGCCCTCGGTGGTTGGACCGTATGGCACGTAGTCGAGCAGGCTCTGAGCGGTAGAACGGATGACGGCAATTACATCGGCTCCCTGCCGCGCCGCCGCCTGCGCCTGCACGATGTCTTCATAGATATTACCGGTGGCGACGATGACGTAGAGCCAGGGCATTGGCGGATTGCCGAGTTCTTCAGTCAGCGCAGCTCGTTCAGCACGACGCGCACGAATGCGTTTGATGCTCTGATCTACCAATCGATGAATCTCCTCGTCGATCTTCTCCGTTGATAGAACTTCATCCTTTGAGGTATTCGGAGCCAGTTCCTGCCCAGAGGCGATAAATTGGTTTCCTGCACCCTGCCGCATTCGCAAATCGCCACGCCCAATAGCCTCCGCGGCTGCCTGCACATCCAGGTTATTCTGAAGCATCGCCGCGACAAATGGACGTAAGATGCCACCGGGCAGCAATGACCTTGCGCTGTCTACAACACAATTTGGCAATGGCACACCTGTTTCATCGACGCCATCCACGCCGATCAAGCGTAAGGTGGCACGTTCAATAGCGACGGTGGTGTGAGCATAGATATAGTCAATGACGGGAGCGACAATGTGTTGGGCAAGCGCGCGTGCCTCATCAACGAGAACGGAGTCAAGCTTGAGGTGGGGCATGGCGAAGTATCTCCTCTGTTACAAACAGCATATCGCGATCATATCCAATATGCACAAAAGGTGCCACTACTATGAACAGTTTATCTTGCACATGAACCTGTTCAAAGCAGCAACACCCTTGTTATGGGTTGCGGTATGAATTGTCTATTTCAAAGACTTTCGCAACTATTCGTACTGAAAGTCTTCATCTGGCTCTATCTCGTCCTCTTCAATCTCCTCATCTTCGTCATTGTATTCATCCAGATAACTCAGATCAGGATAATTACTTGAGTACGGGTCTCTCCGAATCTGGATAGTCGGGTGGATGACAGGAAAAGGCTTCAGCCCACTCTGATCGGCCGGACCCTCCATCTGCGGTTCGTAAGCTGGCAGGCCTTCGCGCACCAGCACCTCCTCGCCCCATGCCATTGATTCAAAGCCCAGTCGGCGCAGGTCCATTACCATACCCGGCCAGGTATCTTCGGGGTCAACAGCCCACCAGTCACGCCCCTCGACATGTACAGGTCGAACGCGCACAGGTCGGTTAAGATCGCCCAGATTAGCCAGCAAGGATGAATGTTTCCGTTCGGCTTTTTTCACGGCTAAACCGTCCCTTCTATAAGAAGAACAATACCCCACATTGCCTGTCCCTCCAGAGCTTGCAGCCGAGCCATGTTTTCCTCCACCAGTAATGAATCATTCTCTCGCTGATCCCAAAAGAAGGAACCTATCAATGCTTACCAATAACATATCACATAGACAATGCAATATGCTAGTGTTCAAAGATACGTTATGCTCGACTTTTTGGATGAAACTGGCGAGGCTAACGCATAGATGCGCCTGCGCTGCTTACTCAAGGCTCTCCAGAGCTGGCTTTTCTTGAATGGAATGCGGATTTTCATTTGTTTTATAAATATTGCGCAAATTTAGCATGGCATACAAAGCGCCCAGCATTACCAGCAATCCGGTTGCCGTAAAGATGGTATCGATGGGGCCGAAAGTGAATCCGAGCAATGTGGCATGGAAATTGTGCAGAATAGTGCTGGTGAGATAGCCGGCCAGTCCGATTGAGATCATCGAAGCCAGACTTGTGCTGGGAGCAAACACCGAGATCACGCGCCCAACCAGCTCATGAGGCGTGATATGCAACAGCAAGGGGCCGAGTATAGCATCACCCGCGGTCGCGGTTACGCCCACAAAGAAAAATACAATCAATGCCGGTGTGAACGCCGTGAGACGCGAGTAGACAAGAATGAGTATTCCGGCTATACCAGCAAAATAGTCGGGTCGCACCAAACGCCGGTTTTGAAGATGATAGACATGGTTCCAGCGCATGCAAACATTGTGACAAATCCCGGTCAGCCAGGAATCAAAACGTTCGGGGGAGTGTAGCTGCTCAATGTGCCGCCACGCCTCCAGCATCGTCTCCTGCACAATATCATCCACGCTATCTTGCGAGAGGCTATACTTCCGCGCATAGGTCAACAGGCGTGGCTGAGCGTTTACTAACAATTCTTGCAGGTTGGCGAATGTTCCCTTTTGAATTGTAAGTTGCTGCTCAAGCACGCTCTTTTCTCGCTCTCGTATTGTTTTTCTAGAAGAGGTACAGATGGAAGTGTATCACACATGGGCATATCAGGTGGCTTGTTGCAAAACTGAAGATCATATATAATACCTCTGCTAAGAGTGACCGTGGCAGCTACTACAGCACAATTAAAGGAGATGAGAGATGCAGTCAGAGGGCCAGCAGCGAGAAGACACATATGTCATGGACCCGGAAAGTATGACCGAGATGGCCCGCTTGATCAACCAGCATGTTCTGATTACAGAACACATGGGGGGATTGTTTCCGCCAGAAGTTGATCCAAATGCTTTTACTTCGGTACTCGATCTCGCCTGTGGGCCTGGCGGCTGGGTACTCGACGTGGCTCGCGCCTACCCGGAGATAGAGGTGGTAGGGGTCGATATCAGCCAGACCATGATAACCTATGCAAAGGCGAGAGCTAAATCGCAGGGACTGAAGAATGCTAAGTTCCAGATTATGAATATCCTCAAGCCTTTCACATTCCCAGATCAATCATTCGACATGGTCAATGTGCGTTTTCTCGTCGGCGTACTTTCTCCTGGCGACTGGCCGGCAATGATCCAGGAATGTAAGCGAGTGCTGCGCCCTGGTGGGATTTTGCGCCTGACGGATGTCGATGACCTCGGCATTACCAATAGCGCTGCACTGGAGCAAATCACCGCCCTGGGAGCTAAAGCCGCGCGCATGGCAAAGCGAGCATTCTTCTCTGAGGGACGCTATGTAGGAACCATGATTATGCTGGCACGTTTCCTGCGCGATGCCGGGTTCCAGGATATCCACCAGCAGGCCCATATGATCGATTGGTCTGCCGGCACAGATGCCTTTCCCTTACAATACGACAATGCAAGAATGGCTCTCCAACTGGGTAGTACATTTCTGACCAAAATGGGTGTCGTTACACAGGAACAATTTGACAATTTGTATTATCAGGCCGAGATTGATATGAATTCTTCTGATTTCGTTGCCGTCATGCTATACTTGACAGCCTGGGGCAGACTGGCCAGTAATAACCCTTGAACTCATGGTTATCACAACAAACAATAAGAAGTTGCCGTACTCTCATATGTACTCTTATTAAAGAACAGGCCGATCATGCATCGGATAGCTTTTCAGGAAGCAACGAACTATGCCGCAGCCGGCGAAGACATTACGAGGTGTGACCCAGGCGTCTTTGCGTCGCCTGCGTAACACCCCCACCTACTTCTTCCTCATCTGGCGTTGGGTGACATGGCTCTATGCCCTGCTGGTAATTGTAACGACCCATGTCCCCTTGAACGAAGCGCTGCTCCCGCTGGCCGTGACATTTGTTCAGGCATCGGTCGTCACCCTCTATGCTCCCGTCTTCCGAATATTCCTACCCGATTTACCCCTACTAAAAAAGGGCCAGGCCCCTGAATCGCGCAAAGTGCGAACGAGTACCCGGCAAATACGCCTGCTGGGCAGCAGACGGCAGCAACCAATGGCCGCTGACGATGAGGCGGAAATATTGAAACCGCTATCCGCGACCAACAATCCTAAATGGAACGCGGCCATTTACGCGCTTGACGTAATCATCTGCGGCCTGGTTACCTACTACGCCGGGATTTTCGGTAATCCTCCTTTCGGCAGTGGATCGGCATTCTATCGTTACGGCCTTTCGACGGTGCTGGCGGCGGCTTTTACGTACCGTTATACCGGTGGGCTGGCAGCGGCCTTTGGCTACGAGGCGATCATCTTGTTTGGCGCATTCGTGCCCCCACCTCATCATCACTATGCACTCATGCTTACGACACAGGACTTCGCCAGCTCGCTAATCGATGCGCCGCTGGTAGCGCTGCTCGCGGCCTACCTTGCCACGCTGCTCAATGGCCTGACGCAAAGCAAAAGGCGCGAGCAAGATACTGTCCGCCGGCAAAATGCGCTGCTACGCGTCAGTGAAACACTGGTTGCAGGTGCCGGCGATCAGCTGCAATTCCTGCAAAAAAGCGCGGAACAGATACGTAAAGGGGGCCATTTTGAACGCCTGATCGTGGCACTCATCACTGCTGAAGATGATCGTAAGGATGCAGAGATTGAAACAGGCCCTCTGGTCGAATCAGGTGTAGCCGGAGCCATAGCTCCTGATAAGAGTAAGACGTTGATTGAGCAAGTAGCGCGTACAGGAAGAAAATTGACGACTTTTGAACCGTTGGAAGGCGAGCAGGCACAGGATAATGACGCCTACCGGCTGGCGCGTCTCTATCTTCCGGTGTCAAGAGAGGGCCAGGTATATATGGTGCTGGGAGCCGAGAGCCTACGACACACTCCTTTTGATCAGAAACAGGAAAATTTCCTGACTATCGCGGGAACCCAACTATTGATTGCCCTGGAGAACATACGCCTGACCGAGCAAGCTGCCGAACTTGCTGCCGCCGCGGAGCGGGGGCGCATCGCGCGTGAGATCCACGACGGAATCGCGCAACTCATCTATATGATGAGCCTGAATGCTGAAACATGCGCTGCTCTTGTCCAACGTGTTGTTGAGGATTCAGGTGAAGAGGCACAGGCGCTTGCATCCATTACTACGTACCTGGACAAGCTGGTGACGATTTCCAAACAGGCGCTCTGGGAAACCCGCCACTATATGTTCACCCTCAAGCCCTTAATCAGCGGCACATCGACGCTGGCACAGATGCTAACTAACCAGTTGCGCGAATTCGAGGCCATCAGCGGATTGCCGGCGCATTTAGAGGTCGAGGGCGATGAAGAGAGGCCAGATGGAGATGCCGGGCGCGCTCGTAAGATTGCCCAGGTAGGAACTGCCGTCTTCCGCATCACTCAAGAAGCACTTACCAATGCCTATAAACACGCGAATGCGGCACAGATTACTGTACATCTGCGTTATTTGCCGGGCTGCGTAGAGGTCGAGATTCGCGACGATGGTAGAAGCCCGGTCGCTATTCCGCACAGTTATGATCTTGAAGCCGGTGGAGAACGACAGCGTATCTATGGCGGCCACGGGATACCAGGAATGCGGGAGCGAGCAGAAGAACTCGGCGGTAGTCTCGCGATAGTGCAACATGCCACCGGCGGCACCAGCGTCCGGGCACGCATTCCAATGTAAGGAGAACTCTTATGGCAAAGATTCGCATCATGATTGTCGACGATCACGAGGTAGTGCGCATGGGCATGCGGGCCGTCATCGAGCCGGAAGTAGACCTTACGGTGGTGGGAGAGGCCGCCAATGGCGCGGAAGCCCTGGCAAAAGTTGGCATCCTGGACCCACAGGTCATCTTAATGGATGTGCGCATGGAAAAGATGAGCGGTATCGAGGCGTGCCGCGAGATCAAAAGCCAGCATCCCCATGTAGCTATTCTTATGCTCACCTCGTATACCGACGACGACGCCCTCTTATCGTCTGTACTCGCCGGCGCCAGCGGCTACCTCTTAAAGAACGAAAGACGCGCCGAACTGCTGAAAGCTATTCGCCTGGTAGCCTCCGGTCAATTGCTGCTCGACACGACTATAGCGAAGCAGGCGATGGAGCGCATGACCTCGCAGGCACCTGGAAGCGAACTGACCGAACGCGAGCGCGAAGTGCTGGCCCTGGTAGCACGTGGCTATACGAACAAACAAATAGCCGATACGCTCTACGTCTCTGAAAAAACTGCCCGCAACCACGTCAGCCATATCCTTGAGAAGCTGGGACTCTCAAGACGCAGCGAGGCAGCGGCATATGCGGTTGAACACAAGCTGGTGCCCCCGCGTGAGCAAAGAAAAGATTGATTTACTTTTCCATTTTGCCCAGAACAGATAACTTTAAGCAGTCCAATTCGCTTTACGTTTTTCCAGGAAAGCGCGTAAGCCCTCCTGTCCCTCTTCACTGACACGCAGCGTAGCAATCAATTCGGCGGTAAAACGGCGCGCGGTATCGTGATCCATCTGTCCAACACTCAATGCCAGCCCTTTACAGGCCCGCAACGCCTGCGGCCCACTACTCAGCAACTCACGCACCGTCTTCTCGACAGCAGCATCAAGTTCCTCAGCAGTCGTCACTACATGTACCAGCCCAATCTCCTTAGCACGAGTAGCACTGAAGCGCTCACCCGTCACAAACAGTACGCGAGCATGCGATTCACCGATCTTGCGTATCACATACGGCGATATAACCGCCGGAGCAATCCCCAGCTTGACCTCGCTGAAAGCCAGCCGCGCGCTTTCAACGGCGATGACGATATCCGAGACGGCCACCAGACCAAGCCCTCCGCCCATGGCCGTGCCGTTTACGCGTGCTACGACGGGACAGGGAAAGGTATTGATATTATCGAAGAGATCAGCCAGGCCCAGGGCATCGCTCAGATTCTGTTCTTGCGTGAATGATGCCGCCGCCTGCATCATATTCAGATCAGCCCCGGCGCTGAAGGATGGTCCCTCGCCGGTCAGAATAACGGCATGCAGCTTTGTATCGGCGCGCAAAAAGGTAAATGCGGCCTGTAAATCCTGAATAAGCCGGGTGTTGAACGCGTTATGAACCTCTCCACGCCGCATGGTAATGGTTGCGACTTTATCCTGGTGGCTATGTTCTATGCTGATATGCGCGTATGTTGTTGGCATGATTTGCTCCTTTTATTTACATTCTGAAGACGCCGAATGGAGTATCCGGCATGGGAGCGTTCAAAGACGCGGCTATGCCCAACGCCAGCACGGTGCGCGTATCACGTGGATCGATGATCCCATCATCCCACAGGCGCGCTGTACTGTAATAAGGATTGCCCTCTTTTTCGTATTTATCAAGGATAGGTTGCTTGAACTCGGCCTCCTCTTCCTCAGTCATGGTTTTGCCGCGCGCCTCAAGTCCTTCTTTGCGCACAGTAGCCAGCACGCTGGCCGCCTGCTCGCCACCCATTACCGAGATACGCGCATTCGGCCACATCCATAACTGGCGCGGCGAATAAGCACGCCCGCACATACCATAATTGCCCGCGCCAAATGAGCCGCCTATGATAACCGTGAAGCGCGGCACGGGCACATTGGCGACCGCCATCACCATCTTCGCACCATCCTTGGCGATGCCGCCATTTTCATACTGCTTCCCGACCATAAATCCTGTTATATTCTGCAAGAAGATCAGGGGGGTCTGCCGCTGCCCGCATAGTTCCATGAAATGGGTGGCCTTTAACGCGCTCTCAGAGAACAGGATGCCATTGTTCGCAATGATGCCGACGGGATAGCCCATCAGGCGCGCAAAGCCGCATACCAGCGTGGTGCCATACAGGGCCTTGAACTCGTGGAAGCGGCTGCCATCGACGAGATGCGCAATCACCTCGCGCACATCATAGCTCTTGCGGTTATCGCGAGGGATGATACCGTACAGATCGCTCGCATCATAAAGCGGTGGCTCAGGCTCGGCAATATCCCAGGGTATATACTTGCGCCGGTTGAGGTTGGAGACGATGCTGCGACAGATTGCCAGCGCGTGCTCATCGTTGAGGGCATAATGATCGGTCACGCCGGAGATGCGGCTATGGACATCGGCCCCGCCCAATTCTTCCGCTGTCACCTCTTCGCCCGTCGCCGCTTTCACCAGTGGCGGCCCGGCCAGGAAAATCGTGCCATTTCCGCGCACAATCACCGTCTCATCGCTCATGGCCGGTACATACGCGCCGCCTGCCGTGCAGGAACCCATCACGGCGGCGATCTGTGGAATGCGTTGACTCGACATGCGCGCCTGGTTATAGAAGATACGCCCGAAGTGATCGCGGTCAGGAAAGACATCCGCCTGCAAGGGCAGGAAAGCGCCGCCTGAATCGACAAGATAGATGCAAGGGAGATGATTTTGCTCGGCAATTTCCTGGGCGCGCAGGTGTTTCTTGACCGTCATGGGATAATACGTACCGCCCTTGACGGTTGCATCGTTGGCGATAATGACGCATTCTTGCCCCTCGACCACTCCAATGCCGGTGATGATACCCGCTGAAGGCGCTTCATTGTCATACATATCCCATGCCGCGAGCGGGCTAAATTCCAGGAATGGTGTATCAGGATCGCAAAGCAACTGTACTCGTTCGCGCGCCAGAAGCTTATTACGTTTGCGATGCCTGGCAATGGCATCCGCGCCGCCACCCTGCTGCACCTGCTGCAAGCGCTCGTTCAGTTGGGCGAGCAATTCCTCAAAATGGCGCTTGTTTTCCAAAAATTGGGGACTTTTACGATCTACGTGTGTTTCGATTATAGCCATTGAAACGTGTTCCTCTCGACAACAGTGTCATGTGGAATTTCATCAGTAGCGTACTCTGCTCTTTGCAGCATAGCACCGCCTGGCAAACAGCGTCAAGTCCAGTTCTTACTCATAACGTTGACGTTGACGTGAACGATAATATTTCGTATCATATAAGTGTGCCAACAAGAGAATATAACATCTCACTCTTTTTTCAAACAAATGCATACTCATATGCAATAAGCAATGTTTCAGCAGCAATAATTATGTAGGAATGGGAGGATATATACGTGAAGGTAAGCGATAAAATAACTCCTTCAAGAGGCGAGGAGCCTGCTCAGCCGCGTACTTCCCGCAGGTTTCAACAGGTAGGGCCGAACTATAAATGGGTGGCGCTATCGAATACGACTCTGGGCGTGTTGATGGCAACAATCAACAGCAGCATTGTCCTGAGCTCGCTGCCGGCGATCTTCAATGGCATCGGCATCAACCCGCTGTCGCCCGGCGAGACGAACTACTTTCTCTGGATGTTGATGGGGTATATGGTTGTTACCGCAACTTTGCTGGTAACATTCGGGCGCATCTCGGACATGTTCGGGCGTGTCAGGCTCTATAACCTGGGCTTTGCCGTCTTCACAGCAGGTAGTATTCTGCTCTTTTTGACCCCTGGCTCAGGCAACGCGGCCGCGCTCGAACTGATCATTTTCAGGCTGGTGCAGGCGGTTGGCGCCGGTTTCCTCTTCGCGAACAGCACTGCGATTCTTACTGATGCATTCCCTTCGCACCAGCGTGGTATGGCGATGGGCATTAACCAGATCGCGGCCATTCTCGGCTCCATCATTGGTCTGATACTTGGTGGCGTGCTCGCCGTCGTCAACTGGCGACTGGTCTTCCTGGTGAGCGTACCATTCGGCGTCTTTGGCACCATCTGGGCCTACCGCATGCTGCGTGAGACCGCCGTCATTGGCGGCCATCAGAAGATCGACTGGCCGGGCAACATTACCTTCGCGCTCGGATTAACTGCGCTGCTGGTCGGTGCCACTTATGGCATTGAACCATACGGCAATTCCTCGATGGGCTGGACGAATCCGATGGTGATCGGGACGCTCGCGTTTGGGATCGGCTTACTCGCCATATTCATCTGGATCGAGCTGCACGTCAGCGATCCAATGTTCCGGCTCGATCTGTTCAAAATCCGTATGTTCGCCGCCGGTAACGTCAGTGGCTTTCTTGCAAGTACAGCGCGTGGTGGCCTGCAGTTCATGCTCATCATCTGGTTGCAGGGCATCTGGTTGCCGCTGCATGGCTATAGCTTTGAGGTGACGCCGCTCTGGGCAGGCATCTACATGCTGCCATTGATGGCCGGTTTCATTGTGATGGGGCCGCTCAGTGGCTATCTTTCCGACCGCTTTGGCGCGCGCCTCTTTTCGACAACGGGCATGCTGATTCAGGTCGTAACCTTTATCATGTTGACATTCTTGCCTGCCAACTTTAACTACATCTGGTTCGCGATCATACTGGTGTTCCTGGGCATCGGTCAGGGCATGTTCGCGGCGCCCAACACGACGGCCATCATGAACAGTGTGCCGCCACAGCAGCGAGGCGTTGCATCCGGCATGCGCGCCACCTTCCAGAATGGCGCAAAGCATTCACGCAAGAGCAATCCGCCTAGCCGTTACCGTTTCATCACGTAGGAAAAAGAATAAATAAGTAGTAGTACCAGCAAGAGGTGAACCAGATGCAATTAGTCGAGCAACACGTGATTAGCCGCAGCGACCCACGCTATGCGGTGATTGATGCCGCCGCTTTTGCCTCCAAGAACCTCTACAATGCTGCGAACTACGAGCTACGGCAAGCCTTTCTTCATGAAGGCTGTTTCCTCTCCTATCCACAGTTAGACAAGCTCATGCAGTCGCATGAAGCCTACCGCGCCCTGCCTGCTAAAGTGGCGCAATGGGTACTCAAAGGGCTGGTCAAGAATTGGCAGTCCTTCAAGCAAGCACGCGAGAGCTATGAGCATGACCCCTCCAAGTTTTTAGGACGCCCTGGTCTGCCGAAGTACAAACACAAGAGCGAGGGGCGCAATCTGCTCGTTTACACCATCCAGGCGCTGAGCAAAAAAGCCTTAAAGCGTGATCTTATCCGACCCTCTCAGCTTTCCATTGAGGTACAGACCCGACATGCAGCCCATGTCGAGCAAGTTCGTATCATTCCACGTAAAGGGTATTACGTGGTAGAAGTGATCTACGAAAAGGCCGTCACACAAGCCCCCGTCAATGCTGCTTACTACGCTGGTATCGATCTGGGAGTGAACAATCTGGTAACGCTAGCCTCAAATAAACCCGGTTTCCAACCGCTAGTCATTAACGGGCGTCCAGTGAAATCCACGAACCAGTTCTATAACAAGCGCAAGGCAAAGTTACAGCAGCAGCTTGGACACACGGGTACAACAAAGCGTATGGAGCGTCTCACCACGAAGCGGAACCGTCGCATTGACCACTATCTGCACACCGCCAGCAAGCGGGTGATCGAGATACTGGTACGAGAAGGTATTGGGACGTTGGTCATTGGCAAAAATGACGGCTGGAAACAGGACATCGAGATGGGCAAGCGCAACAATCAAAACTTTGTCCAAATTCCCCATGCTCGTTTTATCCACATGCTCACGTACAAGGCGGAACTGGTCGGAATTACCGTGCTACTCACAGAAGAGTCGTACACATCAAAGGCCAGTTTTCTCGATCGTGACCCGTTGCCAGCACACACGAATGGCGATGAGAAGCAGTATAATACCTTTAGCGGCAGGCGTATCGAGCGGGGACTGTACCGTACCTCTAATGGACGATACATCAATGCCGATCTCAACGGCGCGTATAATATCATTCGCAAGGTAGCACCTGATGCTTTCCCACAAGCGGAGGGTGTAGAGGATGGGAAGGGGATGCTTGCATCCCTGGTAGTCCATCCAGTGAGGGTTGCCATTCCCCTCACGAAGCCAAAAAGCAGGCGGTCAATAGAACGCTAGGCTCTTTGGAACTATTGCACGCTCTACCGGCAGCTAACCCTGCTGAGCAAGAGCTTTTTCCCGACCCTGATCTCTTCGCCGTTCATGGTTGGGCTGCACGCGGTGTTTTACCTGTCGGCGTTCATGTGTCTCGTGGCCGCTGTAGCTTCTCTGCTGCGTGGGAAACGCTACATTTATGACCAGGATCAGGAAGCGACAGGAGCCGTTGCCGTGGGATCAGCGCCAACTTCCACGGCGGCACAGAGCGTTCTGAAAGAGGATAAGAACGATGGCCTTGCCACACCACCTGGCCCCGCTCCTCATGTACATGAGAAGCGGTAATAAAGAGAGGGGTTTTCTTAGCGACCCAGAGTGGCTTTGACCAGCAGCACACCGGCCAGCAGGGCTACTCCAACCACCATCCATCCGGCACGAAAGATGCTGAGATGCTGGCTCACCACCCCAAAGAGCAGTGCGAAGAGTACAAAGGCCATTGAGGAGAGGGCACTCACTCCTGAGGCAGCTCCCGCTCGCACTTCTGAGGGGAGGGAGTCATGCAGCAAGCGGGTAAAGACCATGTTGACCCCCACTCCTCCCGCTACCAGCACTCCCTGGGCCAGGATGACGACCGCGATGTTCTTCACTACCACCAGCTCCAGACTCGACGCCACCAGCAGCACGGCCACCCCTACGATGGTGATTGGCTTTGAAAGCGCCAGACGGGTCGAAAGCAGCGAGCCTATCCCTCCAGCAGAGAGTACTGTCGCGTTGGCCAGCCCATAAAGCCCGATTGGGGCGCCCAGAGCCAGTTGCCACAGCGGGCCAAACTCGAAGATCGCTGAGAGGAGAAGCGAGGTGACGAGTAAGACGATGACAACACGCAGGGTCTTCCCTCGCCGGAAGAGAGTCTGAGCTACCATATGCAGATGGCCGCGGAGAGAGGTACGTCCCTCGGAGTGATGCAAGCGAGGCTCACGGAAGGTGAGCAGGGCGCCCAGGGACATGGCTACCAACGGGATGGTGGCAAAGTAGGCAAGCCGGGGCGAAAGCAGTGTGGCCACCAGCCCGCCTATGAGCGAACTGGAGAGCAAAGCCAGGCTACTTAGCAGCTTTACCTGGCTCAGGCGCTTTTCAAATGTGTAACTCTCCCCGGTGTGTTCAAGCAGCGTGTCGTAGAGGATCGATTCGTAGGTGCCCGACGCGAGGGCCACCTCGACACCGAAGAAAAGAGTGCTGACCAGATAGGTCGGCACATTGCGACTGAGTCCACCAAGCAGGGCGTTGAGCATGGCGGCGACCGAGGCTAGCATGAGGATATTCTTGCGGCTCCAGCGATCAGCCAGGATACCGGAGGCCAGATCGAGTAGCGGAATCAGGCTGCTGTAGCAGGCGGCCATCAATCCGAGGGCAGCCTGGTCAAACCCAAGGCTTCTGAGAAACACCTTCTCGATAGGGGCCCAGAGCACCAATCCCTGAGAAAAAGCTGCGATGTAGAGCGGCAGCAGGCGGCGGGTAAGCGACATTCGTGACTGGAGCGCCAGAGGTTCACGGATGGTAAGAGGAAGCTGCATATCGTCGTTCTCTTTCTCTGAGTGGAACAATTTCACTTGCAAATTACAAGTGAATGTACTATCCTATTCTCAAAGCAGGAAGCAAAAGCGGAAGCGGCGACCATCTCTCTGGCTGCTTGCCAGTGGGGTTGGCGCAAGAATGGGATATAATATAGAACAGCCGTCCGGGATACTGGCTCTGAACGATGGAGCCAGCCGGTGCTGCAATACATACCTTAAAAGGCACGAGGAGATTCAGTATGCGTGATTTACCGGCAGGAACAATCACGTTGCTTTTCACAGATATCGAGGGGTCTACTCACCTGCTCCAAAGGCTAGGTGAACGCTATGCGGAACTGCTGAACGAGTGCCGCACCCTGCTGCGCGCCGCTTTCTCTACCTATCATGGTCAGGAGGTCGATACGCAGGGGGACGCCATGTTTGCGGCTTTTGCTCGCGCCAGTGATGCCCTCGCAGCCGCGGTAGCCGCGCAGCGTGAACTCGCCGGTCATTCCTGGCCTGCTGGCGAAGCGGTTCGTGTACGTATGGGACTGCACACCGGTGAACCATCCCGCATCGTCGAGGGGTACGTGGGTTTAGATGTTCATTACGCCGCGCGTGTGATGAGCGCTGCCCATGGAGGACAGGTGCTGCTCTCACAAACCACCCGCGACCTGGTAGAACACGACTTACCGGAGGGTGTGAGCCTGCGTGATCTTGGGGAGCACCATCTCAAGGACCTGGAGCAGGCCGTACATCTCTACCAGGTAGTGATTGCGGGTCTGCCCGCTGATTTTCCACCGCTCAGGACCCATGATCGCCGCTCAGACACGCTTCCTGTGCAGCCAACACCGCTCATTGGGCGGGAGCACGAGGTCACGGCCGTTGTGCGACTCCTGCGCCGTGAGAAGGTGCGGCTGGTGACCCTCACCGGCCCCGGCGGGACAGGCAAAACGCGCCTGGCGTTACAGGTTGCGGCAGAACTTGGCAACATATTTACCGGGGGAGTATTTTTCGTCTCGCTCGCCTCTCTCAATGACCCTGCGCTGGTCATACCTACCATTGCACGCACACTTGGCATTTGGGAGAGTGTAGGCCAGCCTGTCTTCACACGCCTGGTGGAAGTATTGCAAGACAAGCAAGCGCTGTTGCTGCTGGACAACTTCGAACAGGTAATTGAGGCAGCGCCACAGCTAGCAGACCTGCTCGCGTCCTGCCCGCAACTCAAGCTGCTCGTCACGAGCCGGGAGGTGTTGCATGTGCGTTCAGAACGCGAATTCGCGGTGCCACCACTCGCATTACCCGATCCTGATCACCTTCCCAAACTTGCAGCACTCGCACGTATACCGGCGGTGACACTTTTTCTCCAGCGCGCGCAGGCGGTGAGGCCTGAGTTCAAGTTGAGATCTACCAATGCCAGGACAGTGGCGGAGATTTGTGTTCGTTTGGATGGGCTTCCACTGGCCATCGAGCTAGCAGCGGCACGTATGAAGTTGCTCTCTCCACAGACCCTGCTCGCGCGCCTGGACCAGCCATTGAACCTGTTAACCGGTGGAGCTCGGGATGTACCAGCACGCCAGCAGACCTTGCGCAACACTATCGAATGGAGCTATCAACTGCTTAATGCCAGAGAGCAACGGATCTTCCGCTGGCTCTCCGTCTTTGTGGGTGGTTGCTCGCTGCAAGCAGCTGAAACTGTCTGTACCGGGCCGGACGATGAAGCGGGACAGGTTTGGGATGACGTAGCCTCGCTCGTCGATAAGAGTTTATTGCGACGGATGGGGCAAACTCAGGAAGGAAGTGAGGACCAGCGCCTCTTGATGCTCGAAACGATCCGCGAGTATGGGCTAGAGGCACTCATCGCCAGTGGAGAAGAGCCTGCCGCTCGACACGCGCACGCCGTCTACTTCTTGCACCTGGCGGAAGAAGCCGAACCGGCGTTGAAAGGGCCACTACTTGTGGATTGGCTGGAGCGCCTGGAGCGCGAACATGACAATCTACGAGCCGCGTTACAATGGTCCCTGGAAAGTGGAAAGGGCGAGGTAGCCTTGCGTCTCGCTATTGCATTGGAGCGATTCTGGGTAGTGCGCGGCCAGCGTAACGAGGGGCTGGCATTTCTGCAAAAGGCCCTGGCAGGAAGCGCAGAGGTGACCACTACTATTCGGGCGAAGGCTTTGCTTGTTGCTGCGCGGCTTGCTTTCAACCAGAGCAACTATGCTCAGGGTGAGATACTGGCTCAGGAGAGCCTGGCACTGTTTCGCGAGCTTGGAGACAAGCGAGGCATCGCGCTCTCTCTCAATCGACTTGGTGTGGCGGCCTGGAGACGAGGCGATTTTAGTTCAGCGCGTGTTCTATTGGAGGAGGACCTGGCCCTCTTTCGAGAAATGGGTGACCGGGACCGTGTCGCCTGGTCGCTCTTCATGCATGGATTACTTGACAGTAAGCAAGGCGAATACGCCAGGGCTTCCTCCTGGTTCGAGGAGAGCCTGGCGCTTTTTAGAGAGCTGGGCAACAAGAGGGGCATCGCTGCCTCGCTAACCCAGTTAGCAGGCACGCTCTTTGTTTCCCAGGGTGTCCAGGACATGATTTACCCGCTGCTCGAGCAAGGTCTCTCGCTAGATCGGGAAGTAGGCGACAAGGAAGGTATGGCCGTCGCGTCTCTCCTGCTAGGATGGGTAGCGCTCAAACAGGGAGATAAAGCCACTGCACGAAGCCGCGTAGAGGAGGGTTTGACGCTGTACCGGGAGATGGAGCACCGCGAAGGCATAGCGGAGGCGCTCTGTATGTTGGGGAAAGTGGAGGTGGCTCGTGGCGATTACACCTTTGCCAGGACACTCTACGAAGGAAGCCTGGCGATGGCGCAAGAGATAGGCGACAAGGAACTGATCGTCTCCGGCCTGGAGGGGTTGGCGGGTGTAGTGGCCGGGCAGGGAGAACTCAGATGGGCAACGCAGCTGTGGGGAACTGCGGAGGCATTGCGCGAAGCAATCGGTGCGCCTTTGCCACCGGTTGATCGGGACGACTATGAGCAGGCAGTGGCGACTGCTCGCGATCACCTGGGAATAGAAGCTTTTGCTGCTACGTGGGCAGAGGGACGGGCTATGACAGTGGAACAGGTGCTTACCGTGAGAGAACAAGCCATTCATCCGCATCAATTCCGGCAGAACCAGCATCTTCTCAGGTAATGCCATGCCAGGTCAGCATATCCATCAGCTCTCTCAGGTGAGCTTGTGTTCGATAGCAAAGCGGGTCGCTGCGCTGCGCGAGTTTACATCCAGCTTGTTGAAGATCGAACGCACATGAGCATTGACGGTATGGAGGCTGACGACGAGTTGATCGGCAATCTGGGCGTTGGTCAAGCCCTGAGCCACCAGGCGTAGCACTTCCACCTCGCGCTCGGTCAGGTCCGCAGGGTAGGTGGATTGTGGACGCTCGCCTGCGGCAGGCAGCACTTTTTCCTGAGATTTTTCAAGCAATGAGTTCAACCATTCTCTGGCCTCAGCTGCGTCATAATGCCCCATCCCCTCAAGAATGAGTAAACTCTCCTTTGCTAGTTGGCATGCCTCAGCAGTATTACCTTGCGCTGCCGTAATGCGCGAGAGGTTATATTGGCAATAGGCAAGCAGCCACAGGTTTTCTACCGGAGCCACTTCAAGCGCCTCTCGCGCGAATTGAGCCGCTTTGTCGAGTTGCTGTTGTTTTAGATAGAGGTTACCCAGATCAACAAGCAGCGAACTCTGGTAATACTTGCTTCCAGCCTGATGTGCTACAACAAGCGCCTCCTGCAAGTACTTCTCTGCCTGGATGGGATTATTTTGTTTAGATACAGCCTCTGCAAGATTGCTAAGTAAACCAATCATCCCTTCGCGCAAGTTATATTGCCGCGCTATTATAAGGCCCTCTCGCATTTCCTTTTCCGCTTGAAGATACTTTTCCTGCTTCATCAATGCCCAGCCAAGATTGACGATCAGTTTACACCGCAGTTCATAGTGACCATACTGATCTGCCAGCGCCAGGCCTTCGCGTAAGTATGCCTCGGCCTGATTATGCATGCCGCGTTGCCCGGTCATGACAGCTAATTTAGACAGCAAGCCGCAGGTTCGCTCGCTATTTCCTAGTTGACGTGCCAGAACAAGTCCTTCCTGAAAATATGCTTCGGCTTGATCATACATTTTCTGATCGCCTGTCGCTATGCCCAATGTGATGAGTATATCGCAAATACGATCAGCATCCTTGATCTGGCGAGCCAGCTCTAGAGCTTCTTGCAGGTAGGTTCTGGCCTGAGAATAGTCTCCACGCCTCATGACGACGGGACCAAGAGCATGCAATAGGTCACTCATCTGCGCAAGCTGTTCATTCTGGCGTGCTAATGCAAGACCTTCCTGCAAATATTCCCCGGCCTGTGCATACTCTCCCTGTTTCCAGGCTAATTGACCAAGATGAAGGAGCGCTTTCGATTGACCAGCAGTATCCTCTAAAGACCTGGCCAGTTGGATAGCTCTTATCAGGAAGCCTTCCGCCTGGAAATAGAAGCCTCGTATGTACAGAAAAGAGACGAATGCATTGACTCCTCGCACAAAGTCAGTATGCAATTCCAGTTCAAAGGCGGCTTCGAGCGCTGCAATGATATTCGCCGTTTCCTGCTCCAGGCGCAGTAACCAGTGGCGTTGCTGCGTTCCTGTAAGATATGCTTCGGCCTGCTGTACTAATGCCAGGAAATAGGCGATATGGGCGCGCGAAATTGCCCCGGCCTCTTCGCTCGTGCGCAGGCATTCCAGGCCAAACTCACGGATCGTCTCCAGCATCAAGAAACGCGGCTCCTCTCCCTCGTGTTCCATTTGTTGTAGCAAGCTTTTGTCGAGCAGCGAAGCGGCCACATCCAGAACGGGGATCGCTCCATTGTCAACCGTGCTGGAGATGGCTTCCGCGGCTTCCAGTGTGCAACCGCCTGCGAAAATCGAGAGCCGCCAGAAGAGGCGCTGCTCCTGATGACTCAGCAGGTCATAACTCCAGGCAATCGTACTGCGCAGCGTCTGCTGGCGCAGGGGTAGATTACTCGGCCCGCCCGTCAATACGGAGAGACGGTGCTCTAAGCGCTTGAGCAGGGCTTTTGGCGGTAGGAGTTTGATACGAGATGCCGCGAGTACTAACGCGAGAGGCAATCCATCCAGGCGGACACAGATCTCGGCAATGGCAGGCGCATTCTCAGCGGTCAATTGAAAATCTGGCTTGACGGCCTGTGCCTGCTGCATAAAGAGGGCAACAGCCGCATACTGAACGAGTTCTTCACTACCTGGAAGCTGTTTGAGATTCGGGACCGCAAGCGGTGGAACCACATATTCGTACTCTCCATGCAAGTGCAGTACGGCCCGGCTGGTCACAAGGATTTTGAGATCGGGGCAGTCCTGCAACAATTCGATTAGCAACGGAGCCGCATCTACAACTTGCTCGAAGTTATCTAGCAGCAGCAGCGACTGCCGATTGCGCAGGTACGCTTTCAGTAGGGGCGTACCCTGGTGGTCGCCCACCGTACTCTTGTAGTCTTCCCAGAGATCAAGGGTATGAGCAATAGTGGGGAATACCAGGTCGGGATTGGTGATAGGAGCCAGGGAGACAAAGAAGAGGCCATCGGGGAAATCGTGCAGCAGGTTGTTGGCCACTTCTAGCGCCAGCCGGGTTTTGCCTACTCCACCGGTGCCGGTGAGGGTCAGGAGTCGCACCTCGGGACGCTGCAGGAGGGCGCATACCGTTGCTAACTCCGCTGCGCGCCCAATGAACGGGGTGAGTTGCACCGGTAGATTGTTTGGTACTGTCCACGCCGGTTGGACAGGGGCCTGCCTTGTAGGAAGAAAGAAGATGTTATCCTGCATAGCCAGCTCCTCTCCACATCGCCTTTTGCAGAAGACAGAGGCTTCGTTGTTATTGGTACGGTGAATCGGTAATACTTTCAGGTGGGCGGAAATCGCCGGGGCGACCGGGATAGCGAGGCAGGCCTGCACCAGGGCCAAGTTCTCCCGTTGGCGTTCCCAGCTTCAAGGCTTTGCGCTCCAGGGCCAGCGCAATCAGGTCGACAGCGCCATCCAGATCGATAACAGCAGTATTCACCACCACGTCATACAAATGCGCGTCCTCCGGGCTTTGATGATACTCTGCCTGCAAGTAACGTAGCCTGTCTCGATCTTTCATTTGAACCCGCGAGCGCGCATCATTCTGATTGAGACCTTCACGCCGCATCACGTAGGCAATGCGCAAGTCCAGTGGAGCTACGACCCTCGCGTGCAGGACATCGCGCCGCTGCCCCAGCAGCATCTGCGCTCCACGTCCTACGATCACTACATGTCCCTGCGTCACTGCCGCCTCTACGACATCATGTAGGGCATTGCGGTATTTTTGTTCATCCGCTTCGGGTAGTGTTCCCGGACCAATAAGCATGACCGGCTCAACCAGTTGCATACTTGTTAGAATACGTGAAATGAGGCCCTCAGCGTGTTCATCGTGAATCTGCGCCTCCGCTTCACTGACTCCCAGGGCTTTTGCTACCTCTACCACCACCTCGTGGTCAACCAGTTGCCAACCCAGATGCTGCGCAAGCCGGGCCGCTATCTCACCCCCACCGCTTCCATACTCGCGTGAGATGGTGACGGCACGCATACGGTTAATCGCATCCATATTCATACTGTGGCCCTCCTGCATCTCTTATTTCTGCCACAACATACTTCATTGCCGGTATATAGCTCTCATCAGGATTCTAGCATTTTGGGGGTATATCGGACAAGCAGCTTAAGCATATCTATGGGAAATCAGATCCACCGGTTCAGCCAGGGCGCTATAGAGAGCTTCCACCAACCCCTCAATCTCCTCCAGCTTCGACTCGATATCGGCCAGCATCTCTGCCCTCTCATCCTCTTTTATTATGTCAAGTTTTCGATATTCGTCTTGAACGACTTCAACCAGTACAGCTATCTCCTGCTGGCGTTCAGGCGAAGCAACTTTGATCGGCAAGTATTTCCAGACATCAGGATAAACGCGATTTTTGCGCGTCCCCTCGTGCATATTAGAAGTAAGATAGGCGTGCATAAAACGGCTATTTACAATGGCTAATAGATAACGCAGATCGAAGCCGTCTGATAGAGATGCGAGATCACCTTGCAATCCTGTTATCTGCTGTGATTTACGTAGGACTCTTCGAATACCCCGCTCTTCAAGCGCCCCAGCTATTTCCAATGCTTTCCAGGGAACCACCACCTGCACGCTATGATTAGCAAATAAGCCCTCGCGATCATAGTAACCACCAGAAGTTTCACCTAAGAGCAGCTTTTCAGAGGTGCGAAAGAGGGCAATATGCCTGGGACCGCGCATGTACGGGCGGAATTTTTCATAAGCAACAAAACGTTTTCGACGCAGAAAATAGCGATCTACATCATCTCCCAGTACACCATCATCTGGATACTCCGCAGGACGTTCTTTTCCCATAGATGGGGGTAAAAATACATCATTGAGCGTAAAGCGCTTTTGTCGTTTCCCGTCAATTACCGGGTCGGAGTCCTCATCGCTTTGTGCTTCAATACCCGTGCCAATATAAACCAGGGCGCATAATGGTATAGTTGCTTCTGACATGCTTTTATTAAGAATAGGATCATAACGCCAACGAAAAAGCTGACCATTGGAAGCTACTTGTGGAAGAGATGGGAGCGTTTCAAAATGTTTACAATCGGATTGTGTATGCCTGCGCCTTCTTACAAGATGATTCTCATCAGGGGCACGATTCTCAAGAAGCACTATCGTATTTTCTACAGCGGCATCTTGAAAAAGGCGCAATCCGGGGAAAAAGTCTATCTGTAACAGGCTATAATTTTTTGAGAGAGCTTGTCGTAACCGGTCAGCATATCCCTCTGTCTCAATCCCATTAGAGACAATCAAACCTGAACGTCCAGTTTCAGGTCTGAGGAATTGGAGATTCCGCTCGAAAAACGGCACAAAGAGATCCCAGCGTTGGTACAATAAATGATAAATGCCAAAATTCCAGACTTCGTTGCGGTAAAGCAAGTTTTCAGAACTTTCTCCTGCACTGACATAAGGAGGATTGCCAACCAGATAATCAATGCCCTGCCGGCCAGGATTGAGTTGTGTGAGATCAAAAGGCAATCCTTTCGCTTCCTTGATGCTGATAATTCGTCTCTCTTCCTCAGAAAGCGCCTGCCCTCGCGGGCGTGGAGGACGAAGACTTATACGTTCAGTAGCCTTGCCATTCATTAAAGCATGCATTTGTTCCGCATACGTCGGCTCGAGAGAATCCGTACAATAAATATGGAAACGATCAACACTCCGGCACAAGTGACCTTGCTCATCAACTAAAAAAGGTAGACATTGAATAAGTAAATTCACTTCGGCTAAATAACAAGCGAAAGGATTGAGGTCAAAGCCTAAAAAAGTCTGGGTAAGCATTCGAAGAGCATATTCTGGATCAATCTCATGCTTAGCAACAAGATGTCTCAAAATGGCACTTTTACGTGCCGCTGCCGCAATCAGGAACGTCCCACTTCCACAAGAAAGGTCTCCCACCGTCTTTTCAAGAAATGCGCGAAGCTGGGCAGTACTCTGGTTATCTTGCTCACCACAATAAGGCATACCGAGGGTATCAAGCATGTAATCCACAAGATAGTCTGGTGTGTAAAATTGCCCTGTCTCGCTGCGGCCCTTACTCTCGATGAAACTCTCGTCATATATTCTGCCCAGCAAATCCATACCTAGAGCCTTGAAATCGTAGCGACGAAGCAGGCGAAACAGCGAGCAAATGCTTCGAGCATCAGGGGTAAACCAGTCAAAAAAATCCTGGCTTCCATAATGCCTCGATGAACAACCGGGAGGATAGACCCTCTTCAGCAGCGAAAGATACGCATCTTGGATCACAGGGGCCAGATTCCTGTCGATAACCAGGTACGGGACTAATCCATGATCTTCACATGCTCGTACAAAAAAGATGCGCACAAATTGGTGGTAAGCAGCTTGCAGGCAGAACTCTTCTTGCGGATCAGCATAAGTTCCATTTATGAGGGCTTGCCAGGCATTGAATACTTCATCCGCCTGTTTGCTGAGTGTGCCGTTTTCGACCGGGAAGAGCAGGCTGTTAAATTGGGTGCGAGCCTGCTTGCGTATTCTCTTCAATATAGGCTTGAGCTGGTGAATAAGGGCTTTTATTTCTACACGTTCTGAAACCATCACCCAAACCGCTCCGTCACTGCGTTGGCATGGGCCGGAAAACCTTCGAAATCTGCCAGGAGGCGGGCTGTCGAACTCAGGGAAGCATAGCCCTCGGCAGTTACGTAAGCGATGCCGGTACGTTTCAGGAAATCATAGACAGATGTGCAGGAGAAGGTGTGAGCAAAACCGCCGGTGGGCAGAATCGCGTTCGTTCCGGCACAATAGTTTCCTAGACAAAATGGGGTGTAGGGGCCAATCAGTATCTCGCCAGCGTCCTCTAACATTGGCAAGAGCGCGAACGGCTCGCGCACCTGCACCTCAAGATGTTCCGGCGCGTATTCATTGACGAAATTTATCGCTTCAATCATGTCTGCTGCCAGCACAATGCCGCCGGTTCCTTCCGGTTGCTCAAGCACCGCGCGCACGAAGGCCTGGCGGGGTTCCGGTAGGGCAGCTATTTTTCCCGGCAGCAGGGCCATCACGGCTTCGGCCAGGGAACGACTATCGGTGACGAGTAGCGCCGAGGAATCGGGGCCATGCTCGGCTTCGATCAATATATCACGCGCCAGTAATTCAGGGTCCGCGCTCGCATCCGCCAGGATGATAGATTCGCTGGGACCGGCGGGCAGGCCTACATCGACCGTGCCGTATAAAAGCCGTTTGGCGGCGGCGATATATCCGCTTCCAGGGCCGGTGATTTTACGGACGCGGGCAATGGTGGACGTGCCATAAGCAAGTGCGGCAATCGCTTGCGCGCCACCAACGCGATAGATCTCATCCACACCGCACTCGGTAGCCGCTACCAATGAGGCTGGATCGATTGCTCCATCCGGTCCCGGCGGCGTACAGACGACGATGCGCGGCACTCCAGCAACACTGGCAGGAGTGGCCAGCATATACATCACCGATGGGAACGCACCCTTGCCACGCGGTACGTACAGTCCCACCGAGCTGATCGGTGTAATCTTCTCGCCGGCCGTAACGCCCGGCTCTATCAGAGTGAACCACTGCTCGTGCGGCATCTGGCGCTCGTGGAACACGCGCACATTGTAAATCGCTTGCATGAGCGCTGAGTAGATATCTTTATCCAGTATGTCATAGGCTCGCTGGATCTCCTCGTGGCTCACCCGTAACTGGTCGGGAGCAAGTTGCACCTTATCGAAGCGAGCCGTAAATTCCAATAGTGCCTCGTCGCCGCGTTCGCGCACGGCTCGTACAATTGGCAGCACGGCCTCGATAAGCGCATCGATCTGCAATTCCGCGCGGCGCAATAAGCGCACCCTCTGTTCTTTGCTCATGCCGGAGAGTTCGTAGAAATGTATCATGATCTTATCCAATCAAACCTTTTCTTCGCATCTGTTCCAGGTCATATTCCGCGGGCGCCAGCGGACTGATACCCGCCCGGGCGCATGCCTCGCCCACTAACGCGAATCCAAGCTCCATTCCCTGCACGATCAATGAGTGTTCATTCGAGGCCAGCAGGTCCAGGCAATTTTGCTGCTGTTCGATCTCATTTCCTGTACCACCGGTTGTCCCAGCATCGTATCCTTTGATGAGCGCGCGATGGGGCGAAAAGTCATCGTATGGCAGGTTCAGGGTCGTGGCTAGCAACAGCAACCAGTATTGAACCTGGCTGCTCTCCAGGATGGTATCGGGCTGCCTGCCGGTATGCACGTGTTCTCCACTCTGCACTTCGGCTAGTTCTTCCAGTTCATCGGCCAGGCGCGCCAGCAGGTAACTCAGGCTGCGCTCTTGCAGCAGGCGCGACGTATTGGATTCCTCGCTCAGATCATGATCTTTTAAATACAGGTAGACAGCATATAACTGGCGCAAAGCCCCTTCCAGAGGCCCTATGAATTGCGACCCATCACCGGAATCCTTTTTCTCAGCTGCATGTCCATCACCATAGACCATTTCCGGGTCAAAGACACGTTCGGCCACAGTTTCATAGCTCCCGTCCGGCAGCAGGCGGCGATAATAGCAGCTGCGATAGCCCATGTGACAGGCGGCATCGCCGTGTTGTATCACGCGGATCAGCAGGCTATTCTCCTCACAGTTCACGAAGATAGCGCGTACTTCCTGCACATTGCCGGACTGCTCGCCCTTATGCCAGATGGCGTTGCGCGAGCGGCTGAAAAAGTGCGTCTGACCTGTCTGGCGGGTGCGCTCAAATGCCTCCTCATTCATAAAGGCGAGCATCAGCACTTCTCCGGTGATATCATCCTGGATGACGGCGGGAATCAGTCCCTGGCGATCAAATTTCAGCATGGCCGCACCGTAATCTCCTTTCGCCGCAAATAGTCCTTGCTGTGCCCATTCTAGCATATCTACGCCCGTAAGCGTGCGGCCACCATGAATAAAAACCTCATAACGCCCGGCATAGAGGGATTTGAGCGCGCATCAATGGCGAGGATCATACATTTTTCTTGTAGGAATCGGGATAAAAGGCAAAGCTGGTAATTGGACTTGTAGGAAAAACAGTTGCACCCTCAGCTAGAGGAACCGGAATGACGCCCGCACGTGAGAAAACACCAGCTGTTCCTCTCCGCTATAAGCCGCGGGAGGAGCCAGTTGCATAATCGAATAGAAGCGGTTGTTATGTTCCGTCGCAAGCAGGATCACGGTATATGTTGCTCCATCCTGCACTATGCTGCCCTTGACCTGTTGCCATGTAGCTCCGGCAAATGCCAGCGATGGCGAGCTTGCCTGACCTGTCATTCCTGATTGCGCAGCTTCATTCTTGATATACTGGGCGATACTACCCGTGGCCGCGGTCTCTTGAACGATCACCTGGCCGGTATGACTACTATCATAGAAGCTCACAGAGCCTTTTTTCGTATCGATATGGGCCGTCCAGCCCTGTGGATAGCGCAACGCAAAACCCAGCGTGCTATTTTGAAACGGCTGGTCCGTATTCGTCACGGCGGGAACCGTAAAGGGCGAGTCTACCACAATCCAGGCGACCAGGCCTCCAACCAGCAATAAGCCTAGCGTGATAAACATGAACACAAGCGGCTTACTGCTCTTGCGCTTAGAACGAGTCGCGCGAGGCGGCATAGCAAGCGAAGGTGGAGGAGTAGTTCGCTGCGCCTGAAACTCTCGCGCAGGCTGGTCTTTGGAATGAGACAGCTGAGGTGATGGTAGAGGTGATAGCGGCCGCTGCAGCATAGACTGCTGAACCGGCCGGGGCATTTCCTGCACTCTGTTCTCTCGCTGTTCAACAAATCTTCCTGCCGCCGGAGGCAAAGACTGTACCATCGCCTGTCGCTGCGAAGCCATCGGGCGAGTATCAAGCTGCTCCACCTCGTCAAGGCGCGCAGACTCTGTAGGGACTGCGGCTTGTCCCTGTCCGGCAGGGATCCTGCTGGATGCTGGCGATCTACCTCCTGGGGGCAGGTCGGAGGGGACAGAAGGAAGATGAGCTGTGGATATATTCTCGACTTCGTCGTTTGATGGTGACCGGTTTGAAATAGCAGGCTCTTTGCGCACCGGATAGGCATCCTTTTCAAAAGCGCTGGCCTCTTTTTGCGCTATAGGCGAACCAGCGTTTCCCTTGCTCTGCTCCGGCGATTCCCAGACCTTCACATGCAATTCGCGGGCAGGTGAAGGATCGGCATTCGCTATTGGATAAGCAACCTCACGTTCAAGCTTGTTGATCCAGGCTGGCGGTTCGTTATGAATAGGACGCCGGGAAGGTCGGGACGGCGGGCGATAAGCAATCTGCTCGCGTATGGCAGGGCGGTTCCCGCTATGCGAGTCCTTTTCATCTGCGGGTGGTCTGGAGGAGCTGGTGGCAGAGGATGGTCGGGACGGGGACGAATTGAAATCATTATCCGAGCGCACCAACCCTGGCCCCTCTACATCAGGGGATGAGGGGGAAGCACTGCTCGGGCGAACAGGTTGTTCCGCTCCGCATTTGCTGCAAAACCGCGCGTCGTCTCGCGGCAACACTATTCCGCATCGTACACATTGTGTCGCCACAATTCCTCCCTGTCACCTTGAATATCCAGACAATGAGATCACGTTGATCCCGGGTAAAGGTACCTTACCGTTAAGTTACTCGAATTCGGACTGCTCGTCAAGTCGATAGCCCAATGGGGTGCAAATCAGGCGAATTGGATTTCAGCATCAAATTGCCTCGCGCTCGTCAACACCCTGGTTGGTTTACTATCCTCTACCTTGTTATAACGCAAACGAGCATCGCATTGTCCTGACGAGGTTATCATCATATCCGTCAAGTTCGTGAGAATTTTAACATGGTCCTCAGAACCATGCCACTGTTATTGCGGCCCCACACAGAATAATGCAAGGGGGATACAATGGTCGAGACTAGATAGAGATTTTGAATTCAATACGCAAAAATATGACCCTGCTATCGTAAATATGTTAGCTAGTGTGAAAGTGCGAGGCAAGCCAAGACTAGACTAGAAAGAAAAGGGAGATCATGCCAGCTACATTAAAAGGTCCATATGGACAGACTATTCTAGAACCTACTGCTAATCCATACACTATTGGGAGAAGCCAGGATAATCAACTTGTCGTACAGGATGCGAAGGTCTCATCGCATCATGCCGAGATACGCTCCCAGGGACAGAACTATGAAATCGTCGACCTGGCGAGCAGCAATGGTACCTTCGTGAATGAGCAACGCCTGGCCCCGTATACACCACGACCACTGTCTAATGGTGATCAAATTCGCTTTGGCGATACTGTTTTTCTCTTTGATGCGGGCGTCATGCCATCGCAGCCTCAAATCGAGCCAACCGTCTACGGCGGGCCAAATCAGGGAAGCAATCCCTCCTACCCACCCACCGTAGCAGCACCTCCTTCTTTCAATGGATATGAATATGGCGCTCAGCAGGGAGGATATACACCCCCGCCCCCTGTTGCGGCCCCTCCGCCATCCTATGGAGGCAACAATTACGGCTACCAGCAATCAGCGCCAATATCCTACCCACCCGCCGCGGCTCCTGTTGCACCCGTGCCAGAACAAAAGCGCAGCCGGCGCGGACTATTCCTTATCATAGGAGCCATCATTGCCGTACTATTGATCGCGGGAATTGCATTTGGCGCGCTTGCATACGTAAATCGCTCGACACCTACGAAAACGCTGAATGCCTTCTGTACCGCCCTGAAGGCCGGAGATTACCAGACGGCATATAACCAGCTTTCCAGCGGCTTACAGGCAAAATTCGGCTCGGAAGCGGCTTTCGCAGCCGGTTTCTCTAATAATGAGGGGCTTGGCAAAGTGACCAGCTGCTCGGTCAGCAACGTCAATGATGGAGCCGGCACAGGCACAATCAACTATACCTTTTCGAAAGGTAGCGCGCTTCCGGTTGATTACACGCTGGTTAACGAGAACGGTTGGAAGATCAATGCTCAGAATCCACGCTCCACGCCAACGTTGACCTTGAATACGTATTGTAGCGCATTGACAGCACAGGATTACCAGACGGCCTACAATCAGTTCTCTAAGAACTATCAAAATCAAATCGGCTCGGAATCTGGCTTTGCCAGCGCCGCTGCTACTGATAAGATAAAGGGCTGTACGGTAGATAGCGTCCAGGACTCGGCGGGTACTGCTATGATTACATATGTCCGCACCGACGGGCTGAATATCCACGCAAATGAGACGCTGACAAACGAGCAGGGTACCTGGAAGATCAATAATGAGCAATTCGTCTCAACACCAACTCTGACCTTGCTCAACTATTGTAACGCGTTGAAAAACCAGGATTACCAGACGGCATATAACCAGCTTTCCAGCGCCCAACAGAGCCAGCAAACCGAGTCCCAGTTCGCGTCCAATTTCGACTCGGTTACCGTCAACGATTGTACGGTAAGCAACGTCAATGACACGGCAGGAACCGGCGAGATCACCTACACGCTCAACGGAAGCACTACCGCGACCTTTGACTACACGCTGGTCGATGAGAACAACACCTGGAAGATCAACACTGAAAAACAACACCAGTAAGCACCGCGAATCCTGAGCGCTTAGAAGCCCTGGCAAGAGAACGGTTGAATGCAGCGTTGCATTCAACCGTTCTCTTGCCAGGGCTTCCTCTTTTAAACAACCCCAGTTGATTATGGTATACTTCCGGCAAGTGAAACGATTCATTTTTGCTCCAGGAGGAGATAGATGCCTCAATCAACCATTTTGCTCCAGCCTGTAGACACGGTGAAGGTAACGATCATCATGGACAATAGCCTTGATCTGCTGATGACCGGTACAGAGGTTGCGCAACGCATCAAGCTGGGTCCTCATCCATTTGAGCGTAACTTGCCCATCGGCGAACATGGCTTCTCAGTGCTTATCAATGTAAAGGATGGAGAAAGGAGCGGCACCGTTCTATTTGATACCGGCCTCAACCCACGGAACTTCCTGTACAATCTCGATGCTCTGGAGATCGATCTGGCGGATACCCAGGCGATTATTCTCAGTCATGGGCACCCTGATCACGCTATGGGGCTGACCGGTCTGGTACAGCGCCTGGGCAATCGCAACCTGCCGCTGCTCTTGCATCCCGACGCCTACCTGGAACGAAAGATCATCTTTCCTAATGGAGAGGAAAGCTTCCTACCACCTCCTCGTAAATCAGACCTGTTGCGCGAAAACATACAGGTTATCGAGGAGATAGGCCCCTCAATGCTGGTAGACAATATGATTCTCGTCTCAGGCGAGGTGTCCCGGACAACCAGCTTTGAGAAAGGCTTTGCCACCCACTACGCGAAGCGCGAACACGGCTGGGAGCCTGACCCGCTCATTCACGACGATCAATGTGCCATCATACATGTACGAGAGAAAGGGCTGGTCATCATCACGGGCTGTGGCCATTCCGGTATTATCAATATTATCCGCAATGCTCAGGTTCTCACAGGTATCCAGACCATCTACGCGGTAATCGGTGGTTTCCATCTTACAGGCGCTTTGTTTGCCCCTATCATTCCGGCGACTGTGGCTGCGCTGCAAGAGATCAATCCGCGCTACCTGGTTCCTGGCCATTGCACCGGCTGGCAGGCGACACACCAGATCGCCCGCGCCATGCCCGACGCGTTTATCGCTAACAGCGTTGGGACAAATTTCGTATTGTAGCTCGTGAGAGCCGCAACGTACAGGCACACAATGTAAACGCTTTTATCAGTTGAAAGAGAGAATATATTCGTGACCATAAACAGCTTTGACATCCTGATTCGTGGCGCAAAAATCGTCGATGGAACCGGTAATCCCTGGTACTACGGGGATATCGCCATCGAGGGAGACCGCATTAGAGAGATTGTCGCGCCTGGTCGTATCCCTGCGGAAGCAGCAGGCGAGGTAGTGGACGCGACGGGATCGGTTGCCTGCCCCGGCTTTATCGACATCCTCAGTCACTCGCATATTCCACTCATGCACGATCCGCGCGCCCTCTCTAAGATTACGCAAGGGGTGACGAGCGAAATTATGGGCGAAGGCTGGACGCCCGCACCGTTCGGTGGCCGCATCGAAGACCCTTTTCTGGACCTTTCGCAGCAGGGACGTATCCTGATCGGCGAATGGGCCGAGCGAGCGAAAAGCTGGAAACACCTGAACGATTGGTTGGATGCGATGGTCGAACGCGGTACATCGCCCAATATCGGCACCTTCCTGGGGGGCGGGACGCTGCGCGAGTACGTGAAAGGACGCGATATGGGCGCGCCCACGCCTGGCGAGATGGAAACGATGCGGCGCGTGATGGCGGAAGCAATGGAAGATGGCGCATTCGGCGTCTCTTACGCCCTTATTTATCCCCCCGACACATATACATCGACAGAGGAGCTTATCGAGGTCGCTAAAGTAGCGAGTCGCTACGGTGGCATCTATGTCACCCACCTGCGTTCGGAGGGCGAGCGCCTGCTAGAAGCGATAGACGAGGCAGTGGAGATTGGACGCCAGGCACAACTGCCCGTCGAAATCTACCATCTCAAAGCAATGGGCAAGCATAACTGGCACAAGATGCCGCAAGCCATCGAGCGCATCCAACAGGCACGTGATAGCGGCGTGGATATAACGGCGGATATGTATCCCTATGCAGCTTCCGGCACCGGGCTAGATTCCGTCTTACCACCCTGGATAGCCGAAGGAGGCAGGTATTTCGAACGGCTGGCCGACCCGGACGTTCAAAGGCGCGTGCGCCAGGAAGTGCTTGCGCCATCAGGCACATGGGAGGCCATGGCACATGGCGCCGGACCAGAAGGCGTTATGCCCGTCGGACTTGAAAAGCCTGAGAACCTGCAATATGCGGGCAAACGGCTCTCCGAGATTGCCGCTATGCGCGACCAGCACTGGCTCGATACCGTGATTGATTTGCTACTCTCCGAACAGCAGCGCGTCTTCACCATCTACTTTGTGATGGACGAGGCCAATGTCATGCTGGGACTACAGCAGCCCTGGGTGAAGCTCTCGACAGATGCCGGCGGCGTAGACCCCACCTGGGCAAAGAGCCTGGGGCCAACGCATCCACGCGAGTATGGAACATATCCGCGCATGCTGGCAAAATACGTGCGCGAAGACAAAGCACTGACATTGGAGGACGCGGTGCGCAAAATGAGCGGGGCCGTTGCCGCGCGGCTCGGTTTGTACGACCGCGGTCTACTCCGGCCTGGCTGCTTTGCAGATATTGTCCTCTTCGACCCTGAAACAGTACAGGACCGCGCCACATTTGATGATGCGCACCAACTCTCGACTGGCATTCGCGATGTGTGGGTCAATGGAACGCGCGTGATTCGCATGGGCCAGCATACCGGCGCGACACCTGGCAGGGTTTTAAGAGCCTGAGCTTCCTGGCTTGACACCGCTTACTGCATTGACTATACTCAATCCATACATAAGTGGAACGCCTTTCCACTCCATAGAACAGAGGGCAGCATCCTGATAGTGAAGGAAGAAGCATGCGACACGGCGAACCCCTGGACGGCGAGAAAACGGTGCAGATCGTTCACCGCATTGCCAGCGTGCTGCGCGCTTTCAGCAGTCAGGGATTGCTTGGGATCACAGACCTGGCAGGCGCGACCGGTTTACCGAAGTCTACCACTCACCGGCTCGTAACCGCCCTGGTCAATGAGGGACTGCTCGTACAGGACGAGGATAGTCATAAGTACGCATTGAGCCTGCGCGTGACAGCCCTCGGCGCGAGCATCCTCAGTTCTCATACGGTGCGCAAGTCGGCGCGTCCTATTTTGATGGAGCTGCGAGACGCGACACATGAATCCGTCCACCTGGCAGTGCTGGAGGGCATGGAAGCGGTGATTATCGACACGGAAGATTCCTACTTTGTCGTGCGAGCCGTGAATGTCCCCGGGCAGCACCTGCCCGCTCATGCCGTCTCTACCGGCAAGGTGTTGCTCGCCTATCAATGGGAGGTACGCCTGCGCGAGATACTGAACCACACCACGCTCGCAAAATATACCGACCGCACCATTACCGACCCCCGCCTGCTGCTCGAGGAACTGCGCCGCGTGCGCTCGCTCGGCTACGCCATCTCTTGCGGCGAATTGGAAGAGGGCATCGATGCCGTCGCAGCTCCCATCTTCGATCACCTCGGCTCCGTCGTTGCCGCGGTTTCAATCGGCGGCCCCAGCGAGCGCTGCCGCCCCAAGCAGGGCGAACACATCGCGGCAGTCACGCGCGCCGGACAGCAGATATCGCAGGCATTGCGCTATGTCGGCTGGCACTAGATAAGGTAATCATCATGGTAAAGCAGAGCGAGAATGAACATGTCTAAGGAGTGGTCCCCGCCTTTAGTCGCAGTAAAGGGCGCCGGAGATCTCGCTACAGGCGTTATTCACCGGCTGGTTCGCTCAGGCTTTCCAGTCATAGCCACGGAACTGCCTCAACCAACCGTCCTGCGTCGCACTGTAGCTTTTGCGGAGGCAGTGTCGCTCGGTGAGATGACGGTCGAGGGGATTACCGCCCGGCGCGCAGACTCAATAGAGGGCATCCAGGCCGCGTTAAAAAGGAGCCTCGTGTCGGTAGTGGTTGATCCTGATGGTATATTACTCAAGCAAATGCAACCGGTGGTGTTGGTTGAGGCAACGCTTTCGAAGCGCAACAGCGGGATCACCATGGATGACGCGCCCATAGTGATCGCCCTTGGTCCCGGCTACGAGGCAGGCAGAGACGTACATGCCGTCATTGAGACCAATCGCGGTCACAATCTTGGGCGTGTCTATCTTGAAGGTAGCGCCGAACCGAATACGGGCGTTCCCGGCGCCATTGGTGGCTACAGCAGCGAGCGCTTACTACGCTCACCATGCGCGGGCACAATCTTTGGCCTGCGCCAGATCGGTGATACGGTACAGGCAGGCGAGACGGTAGCAATCGTCAAAGCATCTCCAGCAGGCAAAGACGAGATGCCGGTTATAGCGGCTATATCCGGCATATTACGCGGCCTTGTGCGTGATGGCCTGGGGGTAACCCCCGGCATGAAAATAGGAGATATCGATCCCCGCGCGGTTCGCGAACACTGCTTTACGATTTCGGATAAGTCACGTGCTGTTGCAGGAGGCGTGCTGGAGGCTATTATGTATCTTGGGAGGAAAAGAATTTCGTAATGTTGTCGAGGTATTGCATGTATGCTTAAAATTACTGCCTATCATAGCCCAACGACAATCGCGGATGCAGTCAGGCTGTTAGCGGAAGAAGGCCGAACGATCATTGCAGGTGGGACAGACCTGCTCGTCAATCCGCGCTATATGGTTGGCGTGCGCGAAGTGGTGGATATTCGCAAATTGGGTCTAAATTATATTTCCGAAGAAAACGGCGAGCTGCATATTGGCGCGGGAGCCACCATGCGAACCGTCGCCAGGCATCCAATTGTTCAGGCACTCGCGGACGGCATACTTGCGCGAGGCGCAGCTGTGTGCGGCTCCCCAAACATCCGCAATATGGCGACGCTGGCAGGCAATGTCGCCTCTGCCTTACCTTCCGCGGACACTCCACCTGCTTTGCTGGCACTTGACGCGCAGGCAGTGCTGGTAGGCGAACAGGGAGAGCGTATCGTGCCGTTGAACCAGTTTTTCACCGGCCCGGCTAAAAGCGTCCGTGAGCGCGAGTTGATCCGCGAACTGCGCATCCCATTGAACAGGCAAGGCATGCACGGTGGTTTTTATAAGATTGGCCGCACAGCTGAAGATATCTCGGTGGTAAACGCAGCCGCGACGCTGACTGTTCAAGACGGAGTAATTATTGCTGCGCGCCTGGTGCTGGGAGCGGTGGCCCCCACACCATTGCGTATTCCAACAGCGGAAGAGGCTCTGGTAGGACAGCCAGCCGTAGAGGAAACATTCCAGCGCATGGCGGCAATCGTGGGCGAGGAAGTGCGACCGATCAGCGATCACCGGGCATCCGCCGATTACCGCCGGCGGATGAGCGGCATCGCTGCGGTGCGGGCGCTGCGACAGGCGGCAGGGTTAGCCCCCCATGGAGAGGAATGGCATCATGCCTGAAATAGAAATGACCTTGACAGTCAATGGACAGAAAACAACCTGGCGCGTCCAGCCGGGTGAAACACTGCTGGAAGCCCTGCATGAGCATCATTATAGAGGCGCGAAACTTATTTGCGGCACCGGCGATTGCTGCGGCTGCGGCGTCATTCTGGATGGCCGCTCCATCAACTCCTGCTGCATGTTAGCGGCCCAGGCCGAGGGCGCCGACCTGCTCACCATCGAGGGCCTCGCCCAGGAAGGGAAGCTGCATCCCATTCAGGAAGCATTTGCCGAGGAGGGGGCCGCTCAATGCGGATACTGCACACCGGGTTTCATCATGCGTACTTATGCTTTTTTACAGGATAACCCACATCCCACCGAGGAGGAGGCACGAGCGGCGCTGGCCGGCAACATTTGTCGGTGTACAGGCTATGTGAAGCCGGTCGCGGCAGTCTTGAGAGCGGCTGAGAACATGAAGTCTTAAAACAGGCTTGTCTCGCAATGCCAACCATGGTATGATTCTGAAACATTGAGAAGGAGATCCTGGAAACTTACCTATGGCACATGACTACTACGAACCCGGCGCAGGCAACATTGCCGACGCGAAACATCAACGAGCGCGCCAGGAAGCGCGCACCCGCGTCGTTGGACAAAAAGAGCGGCGCGTAGATGCGCGGCCACTTGTCACAGGCGCACCCGTCTATGCTGCTGAATTTGAACAGCCCAATATGCTGCATGCCCGCATCCTGCACTCCCCACACGCGCATGCCACTATTCGCCATATCGATAAAAGCAAGGCGCTCGCTTTACCGGGTGTTTATGCTATTCTGACCTATGAAGACCTTCCACGCGTGGCACATAGCACCGCCGGCCAGCCCTACGTGGAGATGTCTCCCTATGATGCCTATTTGCTTGACAATCGCGTGCGTTATGTGGGAGATTGGGTCGCTTTCGTCGCGGCAGAAACCCCTGCCATCGCCGAGGAAGCCCTTGGCCTCATCGAAGTCGATTATGATGTGCTACCGGCCGTATTCGACCCGCTCGAAGCCTGCAAGGAGGGCGCTCCCCAATTGCACGAACCCGATACAACGCACCCCAACGCGGGCAAGAATCTGGGCAGCATTTATGATGCATCCCACAATATCGCCGCGCACGAGGTGATCCGGCACGGCGACTTTGATGCCGCGATGCGCGAGGCCGATATCATCGTTGAGGGAGAATATCGCGTCCCATATATTTCACATGCCGTGTTGGAGCCGCATGTGTGCGTTGCCTACCTGGACGGCTACGAGCGCATGATCGTCGTCAGCAGCACGCAGGTGCCATATCATACACGCCGCCAGCTGGCCTCAGTATTGCAGTTGCCCATCTCGCGCGTGCGCATCGTCAAACCGCGCGTTGGTGGTGGTTTCGGCAGCAAACAGGAGATGCTGCTGGAACCGGTTGCCGCGGCCCTGGCCCTGAAAACGCGCCGGCCCGTGCGCATCGAATACAGCCGCCAGGAAGAATTTACCGCCGGAAGATTCCGCCACCCGATGATTATGCGCATGCGCAGCGGTGTAAAGCGCGACGGCACGCTGGTTGCTATCTCCATGCATTCCATTGGCAACGCGGGCGCGTATGGGACGCATAGCTTCACCGTCACGCGCAGCACGGGGCATAAAACGTTGTGCCTGTATCGCGCCAAAGCCTATCTCTTCCAGGCCGATGCCATTTATACCAACCTGCCCATTACAGGCGCCATGCGTGGTTATGGCGCGCCGCAGGGCTTTTTTGCCCTTGAATCGCACATCGATGAAATCGCGCACCGCCTTAATATGGACCCATTGGAATTCCGGCGCAAGAATCACGTGCAGAAAGGCGATTGGGACCCCATCGAAGGCGAAGAGATAGATGGCGTATGGCACTCCAAACGTCAATTTCGTTCGTGTGGCCTGCCGGAGTGCCTGGAACGTGGGGCAGCAGCTATAGGTTGGTATCAGCCATTCGATAGAGGCGATGGCAAGCCGGCCCGGCGCGGGCGAGGCATGGCGACCGCGATGCAGGGGAGCGGCGTTGCCAGCTTTGAACTTGGCGGAGCCTCGATCAAGCTCAACGAAGATGGCTCGTTCAATGTCATGACAGGAGCCACCGATATCGGGCAGGGCAGCGATACCATCCTTGGCCAGATCGCAGCAGAGGCGCTGGGGGTCGGCATGGACAAGATCATCATGCATTCCGCCGATACCGATTCCAGCGTCTTCGACTACGGTTCGTATGCTTCCAGCACCACCTATATCAGTGGCAGCGGCGTCAAGGTCGCCGCGGAGCGGGTGCGGCAGCAAATCCTGGAAGTGGCGGGCGATATGCTCGACTGCTCTCCTGAAGACATGTCGATCATCGATGGAGTTATTTATACACCGCGCGGCGCGAGCAATCTGACCATAGCGGATATCGCGCATGAAACATTGTATGGCAGGCACCGCCAGCAGATTATGGCAAAAGGAGATTTCTGGACTGATGATTCGCCGGCTCCTTTTTTCGCACAATTCGTAGAGGTCGAGGTAGACACGGAAACGGGACAGGTACGCGTGACAAGGGCCGTCAACGCGCTTGATCTTGGCAAAGCCATCAATCCCACCCTGGCCACCGGACAGGTCGAGGGAGCAGTCACGATGGCCCTGGGCTATGCGCTTAGCGAAGAGCTCAAATTCGACGAGCAGGGCCGCGTGCGCAATCCGGGATTTGTGGATTATAAAGTCATGTCAACACTGGATATGCCGAAGATGACAACCATCCTGGTTGAGGACACCGAATACACGGGGCCGTTCGGAGCGAAATCCGCCGGTGAAGTACCCACCAATGGCATGGCTCCCGCGGTCGCCAATGCGGTCTACGATGCGTTAGGGGTACGCATTCGTAGCCTACCAATCACTCCAGAAAAGATTTTACAAGCGTTAGATGAACAAAAAGATAAATAAATAGCCAGGATCAGGGAAAAGTAGAAATATGGCGCAGGAATATACATCACCAGCATATCTTCTCATCCAACAAGGCCCGCAGGCCGGTAAGCGTGTGGAACTGTGGAAAGACTGCACCACGATTGGCCGCAGCCGCAATTGTGACATTTTCTTAGAAGACCTCGCCGTCCATCGCAAACAGGCAAGCATCTGGCATACCGATGCAGGCTACGTCCTGCGCGATGAACATGGCAGCGGCGATTGCTTCGTGAATGAGCAGCCTGTGAGAGAGCAACTGCTGGTTGATGGAGATCGCTTGCAATTCGGCAACACACTCCTCATCTTTTTCGCTCACGAGGGGACGCGTCCATTCCAGCTTGCTTCGTCGCGTGGCCGCGAGCTCCATATCGGCAAGCAGCCGGACCCATCAGGCAGCGCGATTGCTAAACTGAACCTTACCGGACGGCGAGGGGTCATTGTGCGTAGTTTTGAATTGCTGCCCGAGATGACAATCGGACGCAGCCGCGAATGCGATATTTTCCTGGAAGACCTGGCCGTCAGTCGTCTCCACGCAACCATCCGCCAGCTACCAGATGGTGGATACGAGATTGAGGATCATCGCTCGGCCACCGGCACCTTCGTCAATGGCATGCCCATCACACGCTATCAATTGCTCGAAGGCGACGTAGTGCAGATCGGCACAAGCAGGCTGGTATTCAAGCGCTCGACTTCCTAGGATTGTACATTTCTAAAGACTTCACTGCTGTTCCTGTTCATCATATACATGCGTCTGCTGTATAAATCGCCGCACTTCTGGCGGCACATCCTGCAAATGCTCCTGTGGGTCCTGCCGAATGCGCGTCGAAGAGAAATCGCGATAGGACGCGCTGAACGGCAGAGGATGAATGTGCCCTGCAAATTGCAGGTTTTCGGGTTTGTGTAAAAGCGCATTGAGTTGCTGCGGGCCAGCATCTCCGCGTGGCGCAACCAGCAATTCCGCCAGGGCAAAAAGCTCCCGCAGGGCCGCATCACGGTCTTGATAATAATGGGGATCGAGGATTTGCACAATTTTGTCAAAGCCTATCAGGAAATAGAGTCTCGTCACCTTCGGAAAACAGGTCCGTATCCCCTGCGCCTGCTCCACATATAATCCCCGGTTCAACAGCATAATCCCCGTATGACGCAGGTGGTGCCGCAGCACAGTTTCGAGCAGCATGATGCGGTCAAGCACTGTGGGCTTCTGGACATGCTCCTTATCGACAATATGCTTGCTCATCGCGGCATAGAGCCTGATTGCCTGCTTTTTCTCACCTGTCGATATCAGGTGAGAACGCGCGTATTGCCGTGCCTGGCTCAGTAACGCCAGGTGCGCATTTGTAGGTGGATTAAACGAACCGGGGAAGACTACGACGATACCTTGCGGCACGGGCGAGCCGGGCACAATCAAAGCCTGTGGCTCGGCTTCAGGATCGAGTTGGTCAAGCAGCGATTGTACCTGCTGGCGGCGTTGAATGGTATGTTTGGAAAGGTGTTTGTCCATGATGCATTACATTTTCTTGAAGATGAGCTTAGCGATTGGCATTTGTAGTATGTCGTAATTATACCATTCTCAGAGGCAGGAACCAATGAAAAATCCCCTGCAAGCCAGATAGAGGTGCTTGCGGGGGATAAGATGAAACCACTATTTCAATTGTTTAGTTGTCTCCTGAACTGCCGATATTCTCAGTAACACCAACCACCTTTACCTCCACAGTGGTCCACGTTGGCTGCATCGTTGTTCCTTGAATAGAAAAGCTCGCGGTTCCGCCGCCCGGAACATTATCTACATTGAAAAAAGCAGTCGCTCCCACTACTGTTCCTGAAGCATCGAGCAATAATCCCTGTACATAGATATCATGCTGTTTCGTGTCGCCATTTTTGATCTTGCCATCCACCTCAAACGTATGATGTCCGGCTACTAATTTCGCCGTGGGTGTACCAACAAGCGTCATGAGTGGAAGCAAGGCCTGTTCCGTTGTCGCTGTTGAGGTGGACTGCGTTGCTGTCGGGGATGGTGAAGTTGATGTAGATGAACCGGTGGAAGTGGTGGGCGCATTATTGCCGCACGCTGCCAATAAGAGCGTTAGCAGTAAACCGATAAGGATAACAATAGATAGCCGGCGTTTGACAAGGGAAGTTTGCATGAGTGCTTTCTCCTTCGTAAGAAAATAGTATTTCCCCCCTTTGGCCTCCTGGCTTTCAACATCGTGAGGGAGTGATTGTTACTATTGAGCAATCACATTTCAAATAAACGCAGAAAAGAGGTAAGCTGGATTATAAGACCGTCTGGAAAAGCTGGAATAACAGGTACAGATTGAGCGTAACAATCAGCCCGGCAACCACCCATGCGACCAGCGTTGTATAGCGGCGATTGACCAGGTCGCCCATCAGGTTCTTTTGACGGGTGAACATCACCAACGGAATGAGCGCGAAAGGAATGCCGAAGCTGAGAATCACCTGGCTGACGACCAGCGTACTGGTAGGATCGAGGTTTAAAGCTATGACAATTAATGCAGGCAGCATTGTTACCAGGCGCCGCAGCCATACAGGAATCTGGCGGCGCAGGAATCCCTGCATCACCACCTGGCCGGCCATTGTTCCAACCGTCGACGAGGATAGACCAGAAGCCAGCAAAGATACGGCAAAAATCACGCTGGCTGCGCTACCAAGCAATGGCTGTAGCGTTCGATATGCCTGATCGAGAGTCCCGATACCTGTCATCCCATGAGCGAAGAAAGTCGCCGAAGCCATCACCAGCATAAACAGGTTGACCAGACCCGCTAAAGACATCGCTATGACCACATCTATCAATTCAAAACGGAAGAGCTTCCGGCGTTCCTTCGTCCCCCTGGCAATAACGCGATTCTGAGTGAGCGATGAATGCAGAAAAATGACGTGCGGCATCACCGTAGCACCCAGAATACCAACTGCCAGCAGCACACTACTGGTGCCGGCGAATTGCGGCACGACAGCATGGTAGCCGATCTGGGCCCAATCTGGTCTATCGAGGACCGTCTCAATCAAATAGCTGCCGGCAACTACGCCCACCAGGGCAGTAATCACAGCTTCGAGATGCCGGAACCCACGATGCTCAAGGCCAAGGATGATGAACGTTGTAATCCCCGTCAGAATTCCCGCTAGCAGCAAAGGTATGTGAAAGAGCAGATTGAAGCCAACCGCAGCGCCGAGAAATTCGGCCAGGTCGGTAGCCATCGCTACGATTTCTGAAAGCACCCACATTCCCAGCACGACGGGTCGAGGAAACTGCTCGCGACAGATTTCCGCGAGATTCCTTCCGGTCGCAATCCCTAGTTTTGCCGATAGGGTTTGAATGAGCATCGCCATGAGGTTACTGGCGATAATCACCCAGACCAGCAGATAACCAAATTGGGCGCCGGCCTGTATATTGGTGGCAAAATTACCGGGATCGATATAGGCTACACTGGCAATAAAGGCAGGACCAAGGAAAGGGAGAATGCGCGTCAGAACGTTGCGCTTACTCTGTCCTTCCAGAACTTCACGCGCGGCTCTAACTGTCGCATTGTCCACACCCCCAATGAACTCTTCCTGTGTTGCTTTTGAACGTAGTAACGCCATGGTACATGTCCTGTTCTATAGCCATAATCTCACTTGTTTGCCATCTCACCTGCTTCAATAGGTGTTACAGTAATATGTTCGGCCAGTTCTGCCCCCAACATATGTTCGACCTGCTGTGGCTTTTCGCCCACACGAATGCGCAACGGACCGCCAAATGGCGCCCGCTCGATCACCTCTACGTATGTCTCAGGATACAGCCCCAGTTGCCCAAGGTAGCGCAGCTTTTCGGGGTCCTGGTCGCTTACACGCACGATAAGAGCTGTTCGTCCCTGTGCCAGCTGCGGCAACGGAATGCCCTTACGCAGAGGAATCACCCCATCCTTACTGGGAATGGGGTCGCCATGCGGATCAACCGTGGGATAGCCGAGCAGGGCATCAAGTTTGTCTTCAAACTCTTCCGAGATAACATGCTCCAGCTTGTCCGCCTCGTCATGCACCTTATCCCAGCTATAGCCGAGCTCGCGCGCCAGGTACAGTTCGAGCAGGCGATGATGCCGGATAACCTCCATCGCCTTGCGCTCGCCCAGGGCCGTCAGGCGCACACCGCGGTAAGGTGCGTGTTCAACCCAACCGGCCGCCGCAAAATCTTTGAATAACATCGTCACGGTCGCATCACTCACCCCCAACCGCTCGCTGACCGCTGAAGTAGAGACTTTTTGCCCCCGCTCCTGCATATCATAAATCACCTTCAAACAATCACTGATGCGAGGGGCAAGATCTTGAATCGGCTCTTCCATGTTTATCTCTCCCGAAACAAAAGTTTTAGATTGCTAAAAATATAGTAACATATCTTTAAAAGATTCGCAAGAGATTCTGGGCAATCACCAGAATTTTGACCTCTTGCTAGACCGGGAACAACAGCGTAAACTGAAGGAGATGTGAATCAGGGTTAAGGAGAAAATGATGGCACAACCGATTGAAGCTCAGGCGCTGAACAACGATACGCTCGCCGGCGAGCGTACCTATCCTGCTTTATGGAAATTGCGCCTGGTATCAGGATGGATAATGCTCCTGACTTCGCTGGTCGGTCTCTTTGCGGTGAGCTGGGATATCCAGTGGCATATCGCCGTGGGACGGGACCGCACGCTGACCGCACCGCACCTCTTTATTCTGGGAAGTATAACCGTGACGGGTCTCGCAGCTCTGGCAGCCGTTCTTCTAGAAACGCTGTGGGCACGGCGTAATGCATCAGTAGCTCAGGAGAGTACGACGTTTGCGGGCATCTTCTCCAGTTCATTAGGAACTTACCTCGTCGGATATGGAGCGCTCGATGCCGCTATCGCCTTTCCGCTGGATCAATACTGGCATACGCTCTACGGGATCGATGTCTCAATCTGGGCCCCTTTTCATATTATGGCGCTGGTAGGAGTCAGTGTGGGCTGCCTGGGAATCATATATATCCTGGCAGATGGGGCTCAGCTTGCCGCAAAACAGGGAGCGCAATGGGCAGCACAGGTAGGATATATTGGAGTGATTGTGGCATGCGCGACGCTGCTAAGTTTCCTCTCTATTCTGTTGCTCAATGCCCTCAGTACAGGGTATCTCCATTTCGGCAACCTGACTTTCACCGTCTATCCGCTGATGCTCGGCGCATTTGGCATCTTTGTGATGATGCTGGCCACTCGCGCGTTGCCATGGCGAGCAGCGTCCACAAGCGTAGTGATCGTCTACCTGGTCATTGGGCTGGGAATTTACCTGCTTGTGCCGTCCTTGATGACACTCAATCTCCACCTTGAACAGCAGGCCTTGCTTCCGAGTGCGCCAACCGTTTCTATCGTAGCGGTAGAATGGCAATACTGGGTAATTATCGCGGCAGTACTGCTGGATATCGTTGTCTGGGTCTCGCAGCGCATGAGGTGGCCGTTGAGAAGCACAAACTGGGTGACATTTGTAGTCGCTTCGATAGGCATCAGCCTGTCGGCATTCTTCTACCCGTTGTTTCTCCGCACTGCTCGCGCGCATGCCAGCCTCGCGTCCGCCGTAAAAGGCACAGTGCAGGCTACTACTCAATCGCAGGCAGCCGGCAATCTGCCGCATACCAACATAGTAGTGATTGTCGTAGTATCGCTCCTGCTCGGCCTGCTGGGCACATGGCTGGGATACTGGCTCGGTACAGGCACCGGCGAATCGATGCGGAGGAAGCAGGCATGAAAAGGAGGACGAGTCGCTGGCAGCAATTTCTGCTCGCGCTGGGTATACTCGCGCTGATCTTCCTGCTGGTCGAAATCGGCACGACCCTGGCCGCGACACAGCATGGGAACACACCGGCACGCGTCGAACAGGTACAGGCAGGCCCTTATCGCTTCATAGTAAGCCTCTACGACGACCCTGCTCGCGCGGGTTTCGCGCTGCCTTTCGCGATTGCTCCGCAGGGAGCGGAGCAAGGTTCCTGGAGCTACCAGGTGACTTCTGTTCCGGTGGGGACACCTTTGCGCAACGGCCAGATTCGCATCAATGGCAAGCTTACAGCGAACCCGATCAGGGATAGTGTGAGTCCTGACCCGCGGGTGCCGGGAGGCGTGCAGGGAGACGCCGAGATCACGGTGCAGGGGCCATGGAACTTGCACGTGGTTGTAGATGGGCCACTTGGCCAGCAGTCATTTGATGTCCCGGTCACAGCCACTACCCTGCCCGCAATACCAACCTGGCTGGGCTGGTTCATTGGTTTCATTCCTGTCTACGGGATCGCCGTTTTCCTGTGGATGCAGGCAGGGCGCAGAAGGCAAGCTATCTCTCCAACTGGGTGATTTAAAGTCCTATAGGGACAGCGGCTTATCCCTGTCCAGGTTTGGGGTCCTGATGCCCGTAGGGACAGCGACGCGTTCCTGTCCTGCACCACAGCTTGACGTTCTGTTCTAGAAGAGATACAATATAGGCGGAAAGTATCGGTCAAAAAGTTATCAAATGTACCGGGCGACTCTAGCCGTCCGGTTTTCTTATGCCTTTAGAAAAGAAAGTCTCACATCGAAATTATGCAGGTTATGAAGAGTATGACCCAGACAGAACGTTTAGTGCGGCGCGAGGATATTCGTAACGTCGCCATTATCGCCCACGTTGATCATGGCAAAACCACCCTGGTGGATGGCCTGTTAAAGCAGAGCCACATCTTCCGCGAAAACCAGCAGGTGGGCGAGCTAATTATGGATTCCAACGACCAGGAACGCGAACGCGGCATTACCATCCTGGCTAAAAATACCGCTATCACCTATCGAGGTATCAAGATCAATATCATCGATACACCGGGTCATGCCGATTTTGGCGGCGAAGTCGAGCGTGTGCTGAATATGGCCGATGGTTGCATCCTGCTCATTGACGCCGTTGAAGGCCCCATGCCGCAGACACGTTTCGTCTTGCAAAAGGCTTTGGAACTCAATCTGCAGCCCATCGTCGTCATCAACAAAATTGATCGCCGCGATGCCCGCATCGCCCAGGTAGTCGAATGGACGCAGGACCTTTTCCTTGAACTGGCAACGACCGACGCGCACCTCGATTTCCCTATCCTGTACGCGATTGGCCGCGAGGGGGTCGCCATGTATTCACCCGATGACGAGCCTCGCGACCTCGAACCATTGTTTGAGACCATCGTCAATACCGTTCCGGCCCCGCTGGTGGATACCGAAGCCCCACTGCAGATGCTGGTGGCAGCGCTCGACTACGACGACTATAAGGGCAAGTACGCAATTGGCCGCGTGGTGCGTGGGCGCGTGAAGCCCAATACGTTCGTCGCGCATATCAACCGCGACGGCATCGTCTCGCGCCAGAAAATCAATCTTGTCCTCACCTTCAAGGGCTTGCAGCGCGTTGAAGTCGATGAGGCGCTGGCGGGAGATATCGTTGCGCTCACCGGCATTCCCAACGCTAATATCGGTGAGACAATTGCCGATATCGATACGCCCGAAGCCTTGCCCACTATTGCCATCACCGAGCCTACACTGAAAATGACGTTTGGCGTGAATACCAGTCCGTTCGCCGGGCGCGAGGGAAAGTTTCAGACTTCGCGCCAGCTGCGGGCGCGGCTCTATCGTGAGTTGGAGACGAACGTCAGCCTGCGCGTAGAAGATGGCAACACGCCTGACGAATTTATCGTTTCAGGACGCGGCGAGCTACATCTTTCGGTTTTGATCGAAACCATGCGCCGCGAAGGGTACGAATTCCAGGTCTCCCGCCCGGAGGTTATCACGCACATAGGCGAGGATGGCGAAATACTCGAACCGATTGAGCACCTGGTTATAGATACCCGCGAGACGTACATCGGAGTTTTGACGGAAACGCTCGCCGCCCGCAAAGCGCAGCTCGCGAATATGACCAACGATGGTTCAGGAAATGTGCGCCTGGAGTACCACATCCCAACACGCGGCTTAATCGGTTTCCGCAACGCCTTCCTGACGCTCACGCAGGGCAATGGAGCGATGAGCAGCATGTTGATCGACTACCAACCCTGGCTCGGAAAAATAGGCACGACCCGTATGGGAGCATTGATCGCTTCTGAGACCGGTGTAGCGGTAACTTATGGATTGAACAACGCCCAGCAGCGCGGTGATACGTTTATCGAACCAGGCACGCCCGTTTACGAGGGCATGATTGTCGGCCTCAACGTGCGGCCAATGGACATGGTGGTCAACGTCTGCAAAGAAAAGCAGAAAACGAATGTCCGCTCCTCGACCGCCGATATCGCCGTGCGCCTAACGCCACCCATCATCATGAGCCTGGAGCAATCGCTCGACTTCATCAATAACGATGAACTGGTCGAGGTGACGCCGCTAAATATCCGCCTGCGCAAACGCTACCTCACGCAGCACGAACGCGCGCGCAATCGCGATACGGAATAAAAATCAAAATACTATCCAGGGCGGACCCTTGTGGTTGCCCTGGAAGAGACGTTACTTCGGCGTAACTATCGCGGAAAATCCACCCCACCATTGCATAAATTGCTGGTGAGAGATTGCATGGCGATTAAAGATCGAGGAATCGGCTAAATAGACACTGGAACTATTTCCACCCGTCACCACCAGAAGGTGGCCATCTGGATATTTAGAAGGTGGGAAATCCACGATGACGGGTTCTCCCTGGTTGGCAATCGCTATCACCTGGGCAAGACTACGATTGTAGCCCCAAACGGTCTTGAAACCAAATTTCGCGACCGTTTCCGCAATACCTGAATCTCTCAATAGCCCCAATTGCGGCGTAATAGCGCCTAATTGGGATTCAACCTTCAAGATATCCGTGATGCGATAATGATGTCCATAGGCATTGATTACTTCTGTCATTGACGCCGCGGAGCAGGCAGAATAGGCCCAGGTATTATATTCCTGTGTAGAGTTGTATTGAGATGGGTCAAGCTGGCTTATACGAACGAGCTTCTGTGAGACATTATAGGTGGGCTCGCTCCCAGGAGTTTGCTGTGCCGCGGAAGCATCTTGCGAAAGGAACCACGTCGGCCCGAAAGAGGCGGGATGAGGCAGCAGGAGGTTCAAAGAGTAAAAGCCAAGTATAAAAATGGCGACGAGGCCAATGATAATGACTTTCCAGGGCAGAGACTCGCCTATATCGCGGCCCGTGGCACGTCCCCATAGCGCCGCCATTGACAGGCTCAATAAGGCCGGTTCCTCAGTAGAAGCTCTATAACGCCGTGCGCGCACCGGTTCAGTATCAACTGGATCACGCCGCCTGCCGCGCATCGCAGAATATGATGGTGGACGTTGACTACGCGCTCGTGGTTTAGGGGAAAGCAGCAATCCGACCAGGGTAATGATCAGGGAAACCGCGAGCAACGGAATCAGGAGCATGGGCATAAAATATTTTACTCCGTACTAGCCAGCCGCCGATTGCCGACGAGTAATACCGCGTTCTTGTACAAACTTTCTAATGTTGCTTCTTAGTAAAGTATAGCATATGATACCATCGAATTTCAACGTACAGATGTACTTTTTTCTCAACGAATTTTTTCCGGTTCCGTTATACCGCCAAAAGTCATAAAATGCTGTCTTCCCCTTGCCTTTCCCTGAGCCGATTTTAAACAGTGTAGCATCAAAACGAATGGCCGATATAGGTACTCACTCCTCTCAAGCGCAGGATGAAAGGCGTTGCTTGTTTGGGGCCTGCGTGGAGTCAATTAACCCATCTTGACAGTGAGAAGTGGTTTAATGTATTATTTTCCTATAACAATAGGTCTTTAGGTTTTCTTGTCGCGTCAGGTTATTTCCATGACAAATGAAAAGTCAGTAATTGAATTTTACCTGGATAGCCGTTCAGGAGTAGCTACCTACATGCAAATAGTGCAACAAGTAAGGTATGCTCTACGGCTTGGCTATTTGCAGCCGGGAGATCGATTGCCAACCATACGTGAAGTCGTCGCGAAACTTGCTATTAATCCGAATACAGTCTTTAAAGCTTATCGGCAACTTGAAATGGAAGGGTTGATAACATCACATCCAGGATTAGGAACTTTTGTACTACACGGGCTGGAGAAGCCCTTATCGGCATCCCTTGAAGTTCTTCGTCAAGAATTATCTAGTTGGCTAGATAAAGCTGAAGCAACTGGACTGGATCAGGAAAGCATTCGAGCACTTTTCTTGAGTACGATTCAACGAAAAAAAGTGAGGATGTAATGAAATGATTTCATCAGTAGCATGCAACGGTCTAGGTAAGCGCTATGGGTATTCCTGGGCATTACAGGACTGCACGTTAAGTTTACCGGTGGAACGTGTAATTGGTCTGGTAGGACCCAATGGTGCAGGAAAAACAACGTTACTCCATTTGATTGTAGGACTATTAGCACCCAGTACAGGCAGTCTTAAAGTATTCGGCGTTGACCCTCAGAAGCAGCCCGAACAAATCCTCAGTAAAGTCGGCTTTGTTGCACAGGAGCATCCACTACTAAAATCTTTTACCGTAGAAGATATGTTGACGTTTGGTCGCAAGATGAATGCCCATTGGGATAGTAATTTTGCTATGAAACGACTAAAACAATTGAACATCCCACTCCATCAAAAGACCGGCAAACTTTCAGGAGGTCAACAAGCGCAGGTCGCGTTGATTCTGGCCTTAGCCAAAAACCCTGAATTACTCATTCTGGATGAACCAGTCGCCAGCCTCGATCCCTTAGCCCGTCGTGAATTTCAGCAGTTATTGTTGGAGATAGTAGCTGATGGTAATTTCACAGTGGTTATGTCCTCACACATTGTAGCCGACCTGGAACGCTTCTGCGACTATCTTGTTATTCTATCAACCTCACATGTCCAGGTAGCGAGTGATGTGGATCAATTATTGCAATCTCACAAATTATTGATCGGGCCACGCGAACAGGCGGAGTCTCTCATGAAAAATGCTGCTGTGCTTGAGGTCACCCACGGAGAACGTCAGAGCAAGATAATGGTACGTGATTATAGTTCCAGGCTAGATGGCCTCTGGAAAGTGCAAGACGTATCTATGGAAGATATTGTCTTAGCCTACCTGGCACAGTCAAGGATGGATAGACAGGTTCATACTCATAATAAAGAGGAGGTGTTAGAATGATCTGGTTTACCTGGAGGCAGCACCGTATGGAAGCAATCAGTGCAGGAGTATTGCTTTTACTCATTGTGTGCGTCGTCGTGATAACTGGCCTCAGCATCAGAAACCTCTATGATCAATCCGGTGCAGCAAAGTGTGTTTTACCTACCGTGCAATGCTTTCAATCGCTGGCAAATTTTAATAGTCAGGCTATGACGAAAGCCTTTGGAAGCTCAACGTTTTATAATCTTTTCTCTATTTTGTTACTTGCTCTACCACCACTGGTTGGTGTATTTCTTGGCGCTCCAGCGGGAGCGCAAGAATTGGAACAGGGAACTTATCGTTTAGTCTGGACGCAAGGCGTTTCCTGGTATCGCTGGCTTATCACAAAGATTAGTTTACTTTCCATTGCAACACTTTGTGCTTTTACGTTCCTGTTTGTCCTATTATCCTGGTGGAGCCAGCCCTTGAGCAACGTATTAACCACCATCTGGCCTTTCTATGATGTTCGGGGAATAGTTCTTCCTGCCTATGCACTTTTCTCATTTGTCCTGGGTTTCGCTGTAGGTATACTCCTACGAAGAACTGTTCCGGCAATGGCTATCGCCCTGGTGGTCTTTATTGTAGTGCGAATCTTGATAGAGGTCTTCTGGCGTCCATATTTTTTACCACCGCTGCATTTCGATTATTCAATTAGCTCCCCTAGCGCACAGATTCCTGCTCAGTCATGGATAATAGCACAGGAAACAATCGATCGTCACAGTAATGTTGTACCAGATTCGGCTACTGCTGTATGTAACTCGACGGTGTCCGCATCAGATCTTGCAGCGTGCTTTGATAGGTATGGTTTTCGGTTCAGGACGGTGTATCAGCCTGAAAATCGCTTCTGGCTCTTTCAGGGTTTTGAAACTGGTATCTATCTGCTCTTAACTGTTGGATTCTTCGTCCTGTCGTACTGGTGGATGAAGCATAAAATTATATGAAGTTTCTCAGGAGATGTATCGAGTTGGGCATCTCAAGAGAGACTCCAGTTCTATAAAAGCCAATTGCCCGATGGCAAAAGACAACAGCTTTGCCCACTCACACGAAGTGAGCGGGCAAAGCTGGGATAAGCAAAGTCTTCAGGGTTGTTGCTTGCACTCTCCTTGTGTTCCGTGCAAGCTAGTTCAGTCGAATGTCCTCGTGCCAGGAAGTGTAGCCAAATTCGGGACATGCCGGGTCCACTAACCAATGCTCATATGTATAATTTACCGGCTGGGTTATATTCCAGTTAGTGGACCAGTTGTTGGTTCCGACAAAAGGACAATTATTAAGGTAACCTGTCCAACTTGCATACTGATCGCGATCCCACCAAAGAGGATTTGGGGCAGTATTACCCTGTACACCGCTAAATTGAATGAATACCGTCGTACAGTCCGAGCTCTTCGTGTAGTGGACATATGTATGCACTGAGTCACCATTGGCAGTCCAGTTTAATGAAGGCGTGGAACTCGATCCGCAAGCGATGGAAGGTCCTTGGAACGAATTCGGACTTTCTTGCTCTGCCTTTTCTCGCACCATTGCCACTAATTGCTGAAACTGTAATAAAAAGTGCTTCAGCACTTTCTCTGAGGAGGTTGACGATGGCAGAACAACATATGGTTCGTGCCGTGCCACAGCCTGCGAAAGATGAACGGTTTCTGTCTCGATAATACTACCTGCCGGACAAGCATAGTTTACTGTGAACTGTTTACGTGTTCCAACATTCAGAATCTTGCTCGCGGAGCAATGTGATGTCCTTGTGACATCTAAGGCGATAACAACTAAAGGGTCAGATTTTGCAATAGCCTTGGATGCCGCAAAGCTTGGGCTTACAGGGATGAACGTACTCAGGAAAATAAAGACTAGCCCGAAACTCGCGTAAATCAACTTCCTCATCTTTCTTTTTGCTAATCTCTCCTTTCTGATACTGAAGACTTCCTACTATGTTTTAAAATCAAACCTGCAATGTTAAAGCAGGCTCAAACGTTCGGATATTTCCAAGAAAAGTATATATTATAATGTCCAGTAAGTCAACCTTTTTTATTTCGAATTTATAGTATATTTGATACGTGAATAGATAATAAAATCAACTCCATATTTCCGCCGTTCCTGCAATTGTGATGGTATAATAATTAAGGTTACGGTATGATTAGGATTCATTCTCATCACAGAGCAATGAGGGCCACCATGTACATTTATTACATCCTGCGCGGAACACAGGCGGGAAAACCAGTGGAACTGGAAGGCGATATCGACGAAGAGAGTTTTCCAGGCGTCGATCTCGACAATGGACCTGCCATCATCGACTTCCTGACCAAAAAAGTCAACCAGCAGACCGGTAAGGTCGGCTTCTGGGAGGAGTGCGAGTTGACAGAGTCGTTCTTCAACCGCGAAGATACTTTCCTCTTCTACAACGATCGTTGGATGAAACGGTCTGATACGCCCTGGCGCAAAGATAAAGGCTACTAGGATCAGTCCTCGCTCAGCCGCAATGTCTGGCTCATTGAAGGACTTAAGACCACACGCGCCATCATGCCCAGGGCAACAATACAGACGATTATCAGCACGATGAAGACGATGTCGAGCGAGAGCGGTACGACGATGTGCGCCGGAATGATGTGCTGGAGAGCATAAAATTCATCGATATTCGTCATATTGGCGGGCGCGCCGGTAAAGATGAGCGTTGGGACGACCGTCAATGAGAGTAACGCGCCGAAAACGACTCCCAGCACCAGCGCGGCAATGTAGACAATCGCCTGTTCCCATGTCAGGACGCCGGCAACCTGGCCCGGCGAGGCCCCTAGAGCGCGCAAGACGGCAAAATTGGTTAAACGTGTGCGAACATTGAGCCACGAAGTGAGCAAGTCGCCGATCACGGCCAGCAACAGGGCAGTAATCGCCCCTATTACCAGTATAATGATAAGATCAAGGTAAAGTGGGTCATTGCTTAACGTGCTTTCGAGCGCGTAGCGATCATTCAGATTGTCGAGGTGCAGTGTCGGAGTGTTAAGCGCAGCGCGCACCTGCGCCAGCGAATGTGCATCGTCCATTGCACGCAACCAGACATGATTGATCGGAAGCAAGCTACCGCTATTCAAGCCGCCTGCCGCGACAATCTGCGTATCGTAAATGCTAGAATATGTCATATAATCGACCAGAATACCTGCTGGCGGCACATAATCTCCTGCTGCCCCAAGGGTGGTGTTGTCATTGACGGTCGGAATATGCTGCACCTGGTCAATGACGACGAAGTTCAGGTTGGAGAAATCCCCAGAACCCACCTGCAACGTGAAGGTAGTCCCGATCTGAAGATTCAGCCTGTTCATGGCATTGGCATCGGCAATCACCGGAACATCGCCAGCACTGCTGACGCCATATTGCCGCTCAGCAGCGAGCTTTGCCATCAATGAAGAGAGAGGTTCGCTCGAATCCTGAGAGGTCCAGATAGCGGTGTTCGCAAACGTGCTGCTATCGACGGCGCGAATATCAACTGTCGTGGCAGGCGCTATTCCAGATGAAGTTGCTTCCCCCACATAGCCCGCTGTGGCAGACAGAACGCCTGGTATGCCGGAGTATTTTGCCGTAATATTCTGCAATGAGGTCACATGAACAGAAGTAGGGAGATCGCCGCTGAAATCCGCACCTGTTTCGTAGGCCGCAATATCACGGCTGTACTGAATCTGGGACGCGGAAAAGACCAGCGTGAAGATGGCAAAAGCAGTTGCCAGAGCAAGCAGCATCGTCATGCGTACCACCTGGCGAGGAGCGCGCGCTACCTGCGCTAGAGCAAGCATGGAGACGGCGCCGCGATTGCGACCGGTAATAGTTGCTCCCCACGCCAACAGATAAGGAAAGAAGCGCAAGAAAAGCAGGATAAGCCCGATCAGCAGGAAGATGGGAGCAACCAGCGCCAGCGGCGTCGCAACCAGCACCTGGGCACGGCTATCAAGCAGCGATCCAATGCCGGTAATGTACAGCGAGATACCATAGCCAATCAAAGCAATCACGGCGGCTATAACATCGAGCCGGTAACGCTGCCAGAAAGGGACTTGAGTTGTGCGGGCTGTTTCTCGCCGCAGCGCCAGTACATCCATCGTCGCGGCTCGCCTGAGCAGGAGAGCCATGGTCAGAATAGCAACCAGCACCGCCACGACTGCATACCACGCGACCCCCAGAATGGCCGAAATGGGATGAGCTGTAAGCAGCGTAATAGCATCCTGCTGGGCCGGCGGCAACATGCGCTGCGAGATCAGGACAATGGCGATAAGCGCGAGGATAGGCCCAAGGATGAGCGCAATAATACCAACGCCTATGCTCTGCATGACCAGGAAGCCATAGACCTGGCGCGTCGTCGCCCCACGGCTGCGCAGCATAGCGATGGCCGCGGTCTGCCGTTCGACCAGCAAACCGGCCATCAAACTGACAAAGAAGAGAATCAGTACGATGATCTGCAGGGAAAGAATATCGATAGGAACATTTACCACCGCGACACGGTTGTTGTATTGCAGCAGCGTCGCGGGCAATTGATATGTATTGGGTACGGGATTGTAAAGGCTCACCTGCAACATATAAGGGTAGACGATCACCCCATTTGTCTGGGCTTGATTCTGTATAGGCCCGGCCTTCGCCGCGATATCGGACTGCAAATGGTAAAGCTGTTCCGACAGGTTACTCAATTGATAGATGTTTACCCGCGAGGGATCAAGATAGTAACGCCAGGTCAACTCATATGTCTGGGGCGAGAAGACGACATTTGAATTGTGCGCGGCGGCAATCGAATCAAGCGCCGCCAGGAACGATGTACCCGGCACCAGCAGCGTATACGAGGTCTGTGAATCCTGGCTGACCGGCAGGAAATCCTGACCATGCCAGAAGGAATCGGGAATGACGTTGAAGAGTCCGACGATGTGTAGCTGAAGCGCGCCAACCCGGTGAGGACCGCCGAACATCTCCTGCGTATCCGTATAGTAATCGGGACGCAGCGTGATTACCGATCCAACGGTGACATGCAGGCTCTGCGCCGTTTCAGGCGTCAGTATGGTTTCAATCTCACCACTCGCGGCTTGAGGAAGCCGTCCCTGGACTAAGTTGATATGAGAAGCGGCCTGCTGAATCGAAGTGCCAAAAAGATTCAGCGTATAAGCCCCCTTAACCGGAGCAGGCGAAACAACCGTGAAGCCCGATCCCTGCACAGTAAATGCCGTGGACGAGCCGAGATAGTTCGCCAGGTCGTGCTGGATGATGGGCGCAAACTGTTGTTGTATGTTCTGCACGATGCCCGTTGATAATCCCTGCGTAGTGGTATCAAGCGTGATTTCTGAGGTAGTTGGAGTGGCTGTAAGAGAGGTGCGCAAACCGGCGGTCGTAGTGACGGTTGAAAAGAGCGGCACAGCGCAGACAATCACGACGGCAGCAGTGATACCAACGCACGTCAGCAAGAGCAGAAAGCGCACCTGGCGCAATCGCCACAGCGTGAGCGTCAACAGGGATGGAGTCAATGAGCGTCGGGGGCGACGATGGTTATTTTGCCCGGCCGTTGAACGCGCGATCACCAGTTCCTCTTCTCGCGATAGGAAATCCATGCGCCCATCCTCGCTCAAACGCAGCACCTGGCTCATTGAGCGATGTAAAATGACGCTCATCATCATCACAAGCGCTACAATGAGGATCGCGATCAGCACCAGAAATGCTATGCCTAGCGAAACAGGGACAACGAGCTGCACCGGTATGATCTGCTGAAGCGCGTAAAAGTCGTTATTGCTGATAAAGGTTCCGGGCGTGATACTGGTAAAGACCAGGGCCGGCACCACTGTGACAGCAAGCAGGGCGCCAAAAAAGATGCCCAACAGAAGTGCGGCGGCATAGACGATGCCCTGTTCCCACAGCAAAACGCGGGCAATTTGTCTCGGAGCGGTTCCCAGCGCTCGCAGTAGCGCGAAGTTGGTCAGGCGCGTGCGCACGCTCAACCAGGACGCCATTAAATTGCCGGCAACCGCTAACAAGAGCGCAGCGCTTGCGCCCAGGATAAGCACGCCTATCAAATCCAGAAAGAGTGGATCGGAATGTAGAGCGCCGGCCAGCATGCGGCGATCAACCAGGTTATCGAGTTGCAAATAGCCGCCGGTCAGAGCGGCTCGCACGCTTGCCAATGACACGGGATCATCGCTCGTTCGCAGCCAGATTTGATTCAGCGTGAGATAGGAGCGATTGACCTGGAACTGCACCGCGGACAGGCTGGCGTAATCGACCAGCACACCTCCGGCGGAAGTATCGGTGACGGTCGGGATATGCTGCACCTCGGCGATAGCGATGTAGTGCAGGTTATCGCCGGGAGTCGCGCTGTTATTGACCGAAAAAGTTGCTCCGACGTGCAGGCCAAGGCGATTCCAGGTGTACGCATCGACGATGGCTGGTACTGCTGTTGTCCTTATGGCATTCCCGCGCTGGGCCAGGAGTTGCGTCATCAAAGACGAGAGGGACTGCGACGAGTCCACCGGAGTCCAGATCATAGTCTGGGCAAAGGTCGAGGGATCGACCGCGCGAATCTCAATTGGAATGCTCGGAGCCGTCAACTCTGAGAGGCCCTGGACTACTGACGCATCTGCTGTATAGCCAACAGAGGCCGAGGTGACGCCGGGTATATGCTTATAAAGCGCTGTTTGTTGGGCCAGCGGAAGAATATTCATATCCAGGCGAAAGTTGCCGCTGAAATCTGAGCCTGTCTGATATGCAGCGATATCCAGGCTGCGTTGATCCTGCGAGGCGACAAATACCAGGGTAAAGATGGTAAATGCCGTGGCAAGCGCGAGTAGCAGCGTCATACGTACAGCCTGGCGAGGAGCGCGGGCCATATGCGCCAGCGCCAGCATGGGCGCCGCGCCCCGCATACGCATGGCGAGATTCGATCCCAGCCGCAACAGGATTGGGAAGAAACGTATGAAGAGCAGCACTACGGCGAGCAAGAGGAAGATGGGGCCAATCAAGGCCAGAGGCGTGGAGATCAGGGCCTGTGTCTGGGCGCTAAGCAACCCTTGCACATTGCCAAGATAGAGCGAGACACCATATCCGGCCAGCGCAATGATGATAGCGATCACATCCAGATTCAGGCGCTGCAATAACGAGCGCCTTCGCCCCGCGCTGACAACATTCATACGAGACGCGCGATACAGGAAGAAGATCATGGCAACGATGGCAGCAAGCGCTGTGATGATGGCATATGCGCGAATATCCAGCAAGGCCTGGAGAGGAGCATTAGAGATAACATTGATGGCATTTTGTATCGCCGACGGCAGCAGGCGCAGGGCAATGAAATAGACAGCGACAATGGCAAGCGGTGGTCCAACGATGAGCGCGATCAGGCTTAACACAATACTCTGCGTAATGAGCGAACCGAGTACCTGCCAGTTGCTCGCCCCACGGCTGCGCAGAACCGCGATCCCCTCGGCCTGCCGGTCGACGAGCAATTGCGCCATCATGCTGACAAAGAAGAGCAGCAGCAGGATTACCTGCAAAGCGAGGATAGAAGAGGGCAGATTTGCCAGGGCCATTTGACTGCGAAAGCGCTCTAAGCTGCTGGGAGTGCTGGAAGTACTGAAAACCGAGCCGCTTAGCTGAACAGTCTGCATAAAAGGAGATTGCAGGATCATCGCAGGGTCGCCGAAGTTATTCGCGATAAAGGCTTTGGTAGCGGCCAGTTGCTTGATGAGCGTATTGAGCTGGTTGATGGAAATCCGCGCAGGAGCCAGGTGATAATACCAGTAAATATGCGAAGGCTTCGAGAAAAATACCTGGTCAACTGAATGGCTCCGCGCCATTTGCTGAAATGTACTCAGTAACTGCTGATCGGAAGCAAGGATGTAGTAAAAGGACGGCCCATTATCAGGCGCGTAGGGTTGAAAATCCTCACCATTCCAGTAAGGATCGCCGGCTTTGACGTTGAAGAGGCCGACCACGTGCAGCTTGAACGCCAGGGGTATACCACTCTGGAAGAGCGAACCTTTAGCAATACTGATAACCGCTGGCTGCGTGTAGTAGGAGAGCTGAATAGTGATTACGGAGCCGACGCCCACGTGCAGTTCTTTAGCAGTTTCCGGTGTGATTGCCACCTCGACATCCTGGCTCGTTGTCTGAGGCAGCCGTCCCTGTACTATCGAAAGATGAGAAGCCGATTCATGCATAGAGAATGCTTCGAGTGAGACCAGGTTGCCATCCTCTGGGGGAGAGATAAATCCAAAATTAGGGGTAGTAATCTCGCGTTCCGGTGGGCCGCTCAGATAGCTTTTCAGGAATTGTGGCACGACAGGCAGCACCTGCTGGCCGATCTGGTTGACACCATCCGTAGATAAGCCCGCGGAGTCAACCTCCAGCGTCATTTCCGAACTTGTTGGGGTCGCGGTCAGCGTATTGCGCAATCCGGCGGTGAGCATGACTTCGGAAAAGAGGGGAACGGCGCAGACAATCATGACGGCGGCCACTATCCCCAACCCTGTCATCAGCAGCAAAAACCAGTGCTGCCGCCAGCGCCAGAGCGCCAGTTCTACTGTAGAGGTTACCGGTGAGAGACTGATAGAGTGCTGTCCAGGTTTTGTCGAGCGAGCCATCTTCACCTCTATTTTTTAGAATTTTGTAAGACCCCGTGGAGGGCGACCACAAGGGTCCCATCCCCTCAGTCCCGCCCTTACCACAACATCCAGCAATAGTCCTTTGTATCAAAGACGCAAAAAGCAGGAAAGTATTGCTGATTTCCCCTATTATAACCTAAAATTGCTTGATTGGATTCACGAAGAATACAACTCGACAAGCGTCCGTGATGAAGAGAAGGTACTGACCTGCACGGTTCCTACAGCCCATAGTTCGCCGGTGCGAGGAACTTGAGCGATAGCATACAGAAGGTTGCTATCTGTGCCAAAATCTGTATTTTTGACCACGCTCCACTGTTTCCCATTCCAGTGTTCGACCAGGGCCAGCGACTCCTGCCCGGGATATCTACTGCGTGGCGAATATCCAACCGCCCAGACATCATCTGACGAACGCGCAACTACGTCATTCAGCTGATTGCCACCTACGCCCGGATTGGGACTGCTCACAATACTCCATCGCGAGCCGTCCCAGTGTTCGATCAGGGTCTTGATGGTGCTGGAATTACTCCCGCTGGTAGAGAAGCCCACGGCCCAGATGTCGTTCGATGAAACGACAGCCAGCCCACTCAGTATTTGTTCGTTTGCTCCCCCAAGGTTCGGACCGGACACGATGCTCCACTGCCGGCCATCCCAATGTTCGATTAAAATCAGGTTCCCGCTATTGTAATAACCACTATTAGAGCTATATCCTACCGTCCAGATATCATTCGTCGAGACAACCGCAACCTTGTAGAGGATATTCTGAGCCAGTACTCCATTGGGGCTGGGAACAATACTCCAACGACTGCCATCCCAATGCTCGATCAGCGTTTTTGAGGCCGAGGTTTTGAGATCTAACGTGTATCCCACCGTCCAGATATCATTCGATGAGACGGCGGCAATTGAAGAAAGATTGCTCTGGTCAAATTGAGGCTTTGGACTCTGGACAATACTCCATTGCTTACCATCCCAATGTTCGATCAAAGTACTCATCACCTGCTTATCCCAGCTATATCCTACCGCCCAGGCATCGTTTGACGAGAGGGCGGCTACACCCTCAAGACCATAATCGCCATCTCCAGGCTTTGGACTCCGCACAACACTCCACTGCCGGCCATTCCAGTGTTCGATCAGGGCGCTCGTTACCACAGTATTTTGCTGTATGCTGCCATTCGACGAGGTTCCCACTGCCCACGCATCGCTTGACGAGAGGGCATCCACACTGCCAAGTTGATTCTGGAACGTCCCGGCACCTGGGCTAGGGACAACTTTCCAGCTATAAACAGGACCAGAGCCAGTGATTGCTCCCCGATTATGTAAAGCTACTAGCGCCAGGAATGTGCCCAGCAGGGCCACCACAACCAGCACGGCAACCAGAGCCTGCGCGCCTACACGCAAACGTGGCGCATGATGAACGTTGCGAGGCACGCGAGCGGCTGTGGTGGCGATTTGCTCACTTTTCTCGCTCTCCTTCACAAACGGAGTAGATGCCAGAGAACTGCCCTGCGCATCCCACATATAAAGTAAGCGCGCGGGTATTGCCGGCAGCGGTTTAACGTCTGGCAACTGTTCCAGATATCTTCCCATGGCCTCATACTCGGCGCGAACGGTAGCACATGCCTGGCAGGACGCGATATGCGTTTCAAGAGCTATACGCTCAAGGGGTGCGAGATCGTCTGGATGGGTCGCGGCCAGTTTTTCGGCCCAGAACGCACACGGGGTCTGATCTATTGATTTCATCGTAAAGGCACTCCTTTCAAGCGCCGGTATTCAAGGCGAAACTGCTCGCGCCCGCGGCTGACATATGCGCTGACACTCTTCTCACTGATGCCCAGCACGGCGGCAATTTCGCGTTGCGAGAAACCGGCAACATGCTGTAAGAGCAGGCACGACCGGCTCTGCGGTGAGAGCATTGCCAGAATCCTGGTAATACATTCCTGCTCTATAGCCCGCTCCTCTGGCCCCGCGACCTTCAAAACGTGATGAGAGGTTTCCTTTTCGTGGTCGGCCCAGGGCAATAAACCTATCAACTGCTCGCGCTTGAGATACGAACGGGCAACATTCGTGGCAATGCGATAGAGCCAGGGACGAAAGGCGATCTCTCCCTGTAACTTCGGCAGCCCTTTCCAGGCACGGATAAACGTCTCCTGGGCAAGATCACGTCCCACCTCGTCATTGCCCACAAGGTGCGCAAGATATTTACAAATAGGAGCGTTATAGCGTTCAAATAATTGCGTGAAGGCCTTCTGATCTCCTGCACGTGCAGATTCCAGTGTCTCTACCGGTTCTGTACCGGTAGAATCAGGGGGCAACGACTGCGCCATCGATCCTTCTCCTGAAATAAGTTGGAGATGAAAGGGTATCGACAGTTCCTTTCTGTTCTCTCTATCCTTATAACTCTGGAAAGCGGCCAAACCCTGTGGTTTCTCAGGAAATGTTACAGATGAAGAGAAAAAATAAAGCCGATTCATCGCTTTCCATCCGATGGTGGAGAACAATGAATTGGCTTCTTACTACTATCTCAATATTGAATTAATCACCCGGCGTACTTGAAACTGCCTGGTGTTGGGCGCGCAGCACCTTTTTATCGAACTTGCCCACGCTAGTCTTTGGAATAGCATCGATAAAGATCACATCATCGGGCAGCCACCATTTGGCAACTTTGGAACGCAGATATTCGATAATCTCATCCTTCGTGATTTGCCCGGCGAAATCGGGTTTGGGCACTACATAGGCAACGGGACGCTCATCCCACTTTGGATGCGGCACGCCAACCACACAGGCCTCAAAAACCTTTGGATGGCCCATAATCAGGCCTTCGACCTCGACCGAGGAGATCCACTCGCCGCCGGATTTCACCAGGTCTTTGGTACGGTCAACCAGCTGGATGATGCCATCTTCGTCGACGACTGCTACATCGCCTGTGCGCAGCCAGCCATCAACAAACTTCTCGCCCGTCGCGGGGTCGCCATAGTAGGCACGGGCAACCCAGGGTCCGCGCACCTGCAGTTCGCCAAAGGTTGTATTATCCCAGGGTACTTCCTCGCCGGTATCCATGTTTACGACGCGGAAATCGACGCCCGGCAGCACTGTACCCTGTCGCGCCTTGATACGGAATTGCTCGTCAAGCGGCCAATCTTTCTGGTAGCTGCGTAACTTTGAGAGCGAGGCCAGCGGCGAGGTTTCCGTCATACCCCAGGCATGAACGATATTGATATTCTTGCGATATAGGCCCTCGATCAGCGAGCGAGGAACTGCTGAACCGCCACAATAAATGGCACGTAGCGAGGAAAGGTCAACCTGCTCTTTGTCCAGCACGCTCAATAGCCCGATCCAGATCGTTGGCACGCCCGCTGTAACGGTCACGCGTTCGTCAGCTATGAGGTGCGCGATGCGTGCCGGGTCCATGAAACGGCCGGGGAAGACGAGCTTTGAGCCCATCATAACGGCGGCATGCGGAAAGCCCCAGGCATTGGCATGGAACATGGGAACAACCGGCAAAGCAGTATCTTGTTCAGAAAGGCCCGTGCCATCAGCCAGTCCAACGCCCATTGAATGCAGGAATACCGAACGATGGCTATAAACGACGCCCTTGGGGTTGCCGGTGGTGCCAGAGGTGTAGCACATCGCGGCAGCGGCATTCTCATCCAGCGGGGGCCAGTCGTATTTCTCAGACTGCTTGCCAATAAAGGATTCATAGTCAACGGAGGGTTGCAGTTTGCCGGTAGCATTAGGAGCATCGCCCATAATCACGTACAGCTTCACCGTCTTGAGCTGACCCACAAGTCCTTCCAGGATGGGCACCAGGTCGCCATCAACGAAGATCACCTGATCCTCGGCATTATTGATGATGTAGACCAGTTGATCCGCGAACAGGCGAATGTTAAGCGTGTGTAGAACCGCGCCCATGCAGGGAATGGCGAAATACAGTTCGAGATGCCGGTAGGTGTTCCAACCAAATGTCGCAACGCGGTCGCCCTCCTTGACACCGGCATTATGAAGTGCATGAGCGAGTTGCTGAGTACGTTTCCCCCACTCGCCATAGGTGTAGCGATGCAATCCTTGATCGGTTAGCGTGACAACTTCCTTGCGGGAAAAAATACGAACGGCACGATTGAAACAATGCTGCAACGTCAATGGATAATCCATCATCAAACCTTGCATACTACCTACCTCCTGTGTGAAGCTGGCACCCGCACGGGGCGCCACTATATCACCCTTCAACAAAAAACTGAGGCCTGCTTCATCTCTTGCTCTATTCTACAAGCACGACCTGATAACTGCAAGACCCTTGCTAATTCTCCACCTCAAATACCTGTAAAAATCATGAGCTTAAATTAGAAATTGCTGAGAATTTTTCACAACCCTCAAAATCATATTGCTCATGAGCTTCGTATTTGTTATGCTGATGATTAGAAATTATCGTTTTCCTGTATCCTTTGCTGTTGATGAGGCGTGTCTATTTATATACTCTGTAGCGCGTCACATGAAGGATATGTACACAAAGAAGTGCAACTTTTAACATTGATGAGCCGTATATTTAGAAGGAGTACACAAGAAAGTAGCACGTAGGAGTAACGTTGTATTGCGTTGAAACCTTTTGCAATTATTTTCCCAACATGAGAGGAGCCTGAAATGATTTTACACACAACGAACAGACGGCCACGTGGTCTGGCTGCGATGAGCCTGGAACGCCGACGCGAAATTGCTAGCAAGGGTGGGCGTACATCACAGGCGCGAGGAACCGCGCATCAATGGACGGCTGAAGAAGCTTCCGCTGCCGGTAAAAAAGGGAGCGCGCGCTACGCGCTGAGAAAGGCCAACAGTTCCGCCCAGTCATAGCCGTTCATCTCTTTGGACGTAGAGACCGGTTTATGGAGTTTTACGAAAAGGATGCTTAGATAGTAAGCGGCGAGATAGATGTATGCTACTATCTCGCCGCTTGTTTCGAGACAACAGAACCTTGCGTACCGGCTTCCTCACGTTTCATGAGATAATCGATCCGGTGCAGGGCATGTCATTCTGAGAGAAGCGAAGAATCTGCTTTTGATTACTCAGGTAATTCCCCCCTGGTATTCATTCTTACTTATGCTATATTTCGTGGTCAGTTCATCCACGGTGGGCGCATAGCACCGCTTACTTTCGCCTCTCGAAAAGTAATACGCCAACCAGCCAAAGTTGGATCATGTCATCCATTTTCATGATCGAGTCCGTGAATATCCTCCCTGGCCACCTTATCCCCACGCGCAGCCGCCCATTGCAAAACCTCTGCCGCGACATATAACGAACCGGTGGCACAGATCAAATCGCTGCTCTCCGCCACGTCAAGGGCCAGTTTCATAGCAGCATTACTATTTTCGGCAGTATAAACGCTTACATTGGGAGCATGAACGGCAAATAGTGCCTGCAACTCTTCGATTGAAGCCCCCCGCGGATTCTTCATACGTGTCAAAACAACGGCATCTACTCCCGCCAGAGCCTGTAGGATGCCAACCAGGTCTTTGTCACGATTCACACTCAACACAACGATGAGTTTGCGCCAGGAAAATGAGCTGCGTAGCGCCTGCATCAACTTTTGCATAGAATCGGCATTGTGTGCGCCATCAACCACAATCGTTGGATTATGCCCGACAACCTCAATGCGCGCGGGCCAATGTACTAAGCGCAATCCTTCGCGTAAGGCCTCCTCATCCCACCTGACGCCCTTCTTGTTCAGATTGTCGAGGGCCGCGAGCGCGACTGTGGCATTTTCAAGCTGGTGCTGACCGGCCAGTGGGATTTCCAGGCCTGAATAGGTTTTTTCGGGCGCCCAGATAGTGAAACGCTGGTGATCCTCAAAACGCTGCTCCAGTTGGTAGCGATAGCTGGTTGCCGGTAATTGTCCCGCATCGACTTCTGCCTGCGCGGGATCGTTTTCGAGCGGGCCGACGCGCACAAGTTCGGCATGCTGTTTGCGGCTGGCCGCGGCAATAGCAAGTAAAGCCTCCGGAGACTGGGCAGAAGTAACAATCACCCCATTCGGTTTGATAATACCGGCCTTTTCGGTCGCAATCTGCGTCAGCGTATTCCCCAGCACCTGCATATGATCGAAGCTGATCGAAGTAATCACCGAGACGAGCGGCTGCGTGATATTGGTCGCATCCAATCGCCCGCCTAAGCCAACTTCCAGCACGGCATGTCGCACTTGCTTGCGCGCAAAATAGAGAAACATCAGAGCGGTGGCTACCTGGTATGTGTTATATGGAACAGCGCCGGGCGTTTGCTCGATCTTCTCAACAGCGGCACGAACCTCCGGCAGCAGTTCGGCAAATTCCTCCTCGCTGATGAGATTGCCGTTGATACGAATGCGCTCGCGAAAAGTGTGCAGGTCGGGCTGCGTATAGAGGCCGGTGCGCCATTCTGCCTCGCGCAAGACACGCTCGATCATGGCCGCCGTCGACCCCTTACCCTTCGTGCCCGCTATCAATGTGCTGCCATAGCTTGTATGTGGATTGCCCAGCGCCTCAAGCAGCAGCTCTTCGCGCGACAAATTCCCCTCACGGTTGCGCGTATACACTCCGCTACGTTCAAAATCGCTCAGGCTATAAAGGTAAGATAAGGCTTCTTTATAATTCATGGTTGTTCACAAATGTCCTCGTACAATAGAATCGCTCATCTTTACAACACGCACCATCTCATGCACATCATGCACGCGAACGATATCTGCGCCCTGGGCGATACCCAGCGCGATGCTGGCCGCCGTACCCTCAAGGCGCTCCGAGACGGGCAAACCACCCAGCACATAGCCAATGGTAGATTTGCGCGATGTACCAAGCAGGATTGGCCTGCCCAGCACACGCAGTTCATGGAGACGGCGCAGCAAGGTCAGGTTCTCTTCTGGCGTCGTGCCAAAGCCAATACCAGGATCAATGATAATACGCTCCCATTCAACGCCTGCCGCCAGCGCCAGGTCAATGCTATGGGCAAGAAAACGCACAACATCGCTGACGATCTCGCGTTTCTGGTAGCCGCGCATATTTGCCATTAATACGATGGGGACGCCACGTTCGTTTACCAGTGCTGCCATAGCAGGATCGCGCCGCAGCGCCCAGATATCGTTTACGATACATGCTCCCGCATCCAACGCCTGCCTCGCGACCTCAGCTTTATAGGTGTCGATAGAGATCAGAATTTCCGCGGGTAATGCTGCGTGAAGCGCCTCAATGACAGGTATTACGCGCGCGAGTTCTATCTCGATGGAAACAGGCTCCGCATGTGGCCGCGTCGATTCGCCACCCACATCGATCAACATTGCTCCTTCGGCGACAAATTTCCTGGCCCTGATAACAGCACGTTCGACAATTTGCTCCCACGACAATGTATCTTCCGACAATCCATCACCTGAAAAGGAGTCGGGAGTGATGTTCATAATGGCCATAACATACGTCCGCTGACCCCACTCGAGTCGATGATTGGCCCAGATTGTTGGCGGTAGCGATGTATTCATAGCTTCATGATATCCTTTTTGATGGGCAATTTACAAGGTAGGGGCCTGTCATTCTGAGCGCAGCGAAGAATCTCTCTCTCATTTAGAGGTAACACCGATTTTCTTACGTTGTCACCCCTACCTGTACAATGTTATACTACTACATAGTAGTAATGATATTACCCGTCTCAACATTTTGATGTGTCTCTTGTAATAAGAGAGATTGCAAACTCATAAACAAAGGGAACGCCAGATGAAAAGCACGACCGAAATGAAAAAAGGGCGCAATGTTGTGGCAACAGCCCGCCGCTGCCATGAATGCAATGAAGAGGCGCTTGGGCGCTGTCCAGATTGTCATCGCGGTTTTTGCCAGGATCATTTTCCCAAACAGCAGCATTCTCCCTGCGCCGAAAGACAAATGAAACTGGCGCAAACGCAGGTCTGTTACGTATGTGGTACCCCTGTCTATCCCGACCAGTGGTCGCTTTCACGAACATCCCACATCATCGACCAGTATCGCTGCCAGGGATGCGGTCGCCATATCTGTGATGAACTCCATACGCAGCGAAAGACTGAAGATGTGACCGTCGTTCGTGAAGGGATGCGCGGTCATCGCTATCAATATACGAAACGCTATTGCGACCTCTGCTCGCCTTTTGCCCGCGTAGGCGGCATAAAGGGCCTGACCAGCTGGGTCGTTGTCGCAGGGACTATCGTGGGAGTAGCCTTCTTCCACTTCCATCCCTGAGTATCGTGCTGGATTGAGAGGAACAGCCAGAGCAATGGAGATACGCTGATCTGGTATCCCATGCTGGCTAGAAGAAACTATGACAGTATCACCAACCATACAATCTACGCTGTCACGCTATCGTCCTGAGATTCTGGCAGCGTTGCGCTATGCCCTCAAAGAGGCCAGCGAAGGAGCGATACCACAAACGGCCGCCGCTTTAGTGCCTTTTTACGGGCAGATGCAATACCACCTGGGTTGGGTCGATTCTCATTTCTCGCCCGTATCCGGCAACACGGGCAAATTGATGCGCCCAACTCTGCTCCTGCTGGCATATGAAGCCGCCGGGGCATGGAATCTGAAAGCTAAATTGTCTGATTCGCAATTGCCCGCGGAGAATGCGCCTATCAAGCACTTACGGCGTGCTTTACCAGCCGCCGCAGCAGTGGAATTGACGCATAATTTCACGCTGATCCATGACGATATCGAAGATGGCGATCTTGAGCGCCACCACCAGCCAACATTATGGAGCATCTGGGGCATTCAGCATGGCATCAATACCGGTGACGGTATGTTCGCGCTTGGCCGCCTGGCTCTCTGGCGTAGTCTGGACGAGGGCGTCGAGCCTGACATCGCGGTACGCCTCGGCGAAATACTGGATCAGACCTGTCTTGTCATCTCAGAAGGTCAGTATCTTGATATCAGCTTCGAATCGCGCCTCGATATCTCGGTCTCCATGTACATGGATATGATTGGTCGCAAGACGGCATCATTGATGGCATGCGCGGCAAAGATGGGAGCATTGCTGGGAACACGCGATGAGAAAACGATTGAGCGCCTGCACCGTTTCGGCTATGCGATGGGAATTGCCTTCCAGGTACGTGACGACATGCTCGGCATCTGGGCCAGCGCCGAGGAGACGGGCAAAACATACGCCGGAGACATCTATCGCCGTAAAAAGAGCTTACCCATCCTGCATGCCCTCGAACACGCGAACCCACGCGATAAACAGTTTTTACAGCAGATTTATAGCCAGCCATCCCCCATCACAGGCGAGTATGTTGAGGAAGTCCTGGCGATTTTTGCGCGTACCGAGACAGAGGCATATTGCCGAGCATTCCTGGCAAAGCAGTGTCGGGTGGCTCACGAGGCCCTGGCACATGTACCACACTCGACCAGCCCCACAGCGACTCGCGCGCTTGATGATTTACAGACGCTCGTTCACTTTGTAGAAGATATCATCAAGGGTTGAGAGCCTTAACCAGGACTCTCTTACGATTGCCCTGGTTAAGGCCATCACATCAACCCCCAGACCCTGACTGCATTGCCAGAAGCAGTCGCCAGCATTTTGCCGTCCGGCGACCAGGCAAGGGCGAGCACCGGCGTATCCAGTTGTAGCTGCAACAGCGGGACCTGGTCGCGTGTAGGATACCAGATAGTGAGCTTGCTATCGTCTCCACCTGTTGCCAGAAAACGACCGTCTGGCGACCAGGCAAGTGCCCGCACTGCTTTGGTGTGCCCATGCAGGCGCATAGGCATATCCTGGCACTGCATCCCAAATTGCCCCTGCACCTGTTGCTGGCACATCAGACCATTGTTCCACAGCCGCACGATGCCATCGTCTCCACCAACTGCCAGCTGCGAACCGGTTGGTTGAAATGCTAAAGCGCGCATTGGTACCGGCGCATCCATATAAAGCCCATGCAGCTCCTGGCCATTGGTCGCATTCCAGACACGAACAACTCCACCAAGCGATGAGGTTGCCACCGTCTGCCCATCCATCGCCCACGATGCCGATTCGATAGGCTGCGTATGCAACATGAACCGGGTGAGTGGCCGGTAATTGGTCGTATTCCATACCACCGCCTTTTCGTCAAGCGAGCCGGAAACCAGGTAGAATGGAGCTTGCGCAGACCAGGCCAGGGCCGTTATCGCAGCTGTATGCGTATGGGTAGAACGAGCCAGAAGCGCGCCTGTTGACGAATTCAGGAACGATAACTGGTTGAGCGCCCCGGCAGCGAGCCGCCGTCCATCCGGCGACCAGGCAACAGCCCGCACAGGACCGGCCTGCTTGCTCTGAAGATGTACAGCTCCATCGAGTCCCCAGGTGAATAATCGAGCATCGTTCGCGCCGCTTGCCAGGATCATGCCATCCGGCGACCAGCTCACACAACGCACCGGCTGCTGGTGTTGCGAAAATACCAGTAATGACCTGAGTGTAGTGGGCAAGGCCGGTTTTGTGATGGCGGTAGGCGTCATGCCAGTTCGGGCAACTTGCTTTACAGCAGGCGGACTCAGCAGCATTGTTCGATAGGCCGCGTAACCCAGGCCCGTTGTACCTAGCGCCAGGGTAGTTCCTGCCAGGATTAAAAATCCCCTGCGCGTCCAGCGGCCTTTTTTCTTTTTTACCACAGGAAACGCGCCTGATGTATCTTTGTCCGGCAGCATAAAACTATTCGCATCTGCCAATGTTGGAGCAGCATAGAAACCTGGCGGCGAATAATCCGGCTTTCCGTCTAATAGGGCCGCCACAGAGCCATCGATTACATACGAATCGAGGGCAAATCTGGTACGAGGAGCAACACCACATGAAACCAGGCTCTTATCATCGGGTAACACCCGTCCCCCGGAGGCGTAACGCAGCATATAGACCAGCCTGTTGCCAAAGAGATCCGTTTTGGGCAACTTCAATTCTTCGATGAGAGCGGGTACAAGTTCAGAAAGAGGCACTTGAGCAGCTACTTCCACAGCACGTACCGCGCCATAGGCGTTCACTTCGATCAATATTTCGACCGTTTGCATATGTCTTCACACCCCTTTATCTCTTGCTATGTGTCAAAGTATACAATGTTGTCTCTTTTTTCTCAGCGATATGGGGCAAATAGGCTAGACAAATTTTCTGCAATACTTTTGGAAAATTCATGTCTTATCATAAGTAGTAGCTTTATTACTCATCATTTTGAAAAGGGAGAAACTTCATGCTACGCCGGTTGATACGTGTGTGCTGCCTGTGTATTCTCATCTGCAACTTCCTGGTTCCTACCGCAATCAGCACTGCCAGTACCAAAATCACTTACCAGCAGCAGGCATCCGGCGATTTTCCAGTCGTTGACCCTGACTACATCTATAACCAGCTTTTTTACATGGCCACACACTTTCAACACCGCAGCGCGGGCTACAATGTCAACCAGGGGCATGACCAGTTTGCCGCTTACTGGTCGCAGGAAATGGCGCGCAATCTACAGGGTTTCGCGCCACAGGTGCGGCGCGATTATTTCCCGATAGATGGGTGGAAAGGCGCCCCCGCGACCGTGCCGGCATTCAACGTGGAAGTCAGCGTCCCAGGGATCACACATCCAGAGCAGGAGGTCGTGATCGGTTGCCATTATGACGGCCAGCTCAGTTCGACGCAGTCGGCCAACGATGATGCCAGCGGCTGCGCTATCGAATTAGGGGTAGCAAAAGGATTGGCCGCCTACTGGAAAAGCCACCACGTGTATCCGGCGCGCACGCTGCGTTTTGTCATCTTTGACGCGGAAGAATCGGGATTGAACGGCTCATTTTATTATGTCGATAACACCGTCAATGGCGATATTCATACTATTGTCGCTATGATCAATGAGGAGCAGAATGGCATTGCTTACCCGCTGCGTTACCTGGGCCAGCTATCAAACCCGGTGCTGCCCCTCTACATTTTCACGTCGCCGTTGCAAAACAACGATTTCTACCGGGGACGCGATAAACTCACGCAGCAACAGCGCGACAACATCACCCTGTTTGACGCCCTGATGCAGGAGGCAATTACCGCCTCGTTTGCACAATTTCGCGCAATGGGATACCAGATGCTCAGCTATCACGGCAGCAACCACCAGGATGTCTTGCAGCCTATCTTCACGCCCGATCAATACAATAACATTCAAATGCGGGAGGATAACCTGGCGGGCAGCGACGAGGTGCCTTTCACGATAGCCGGTCTGCCCTGCGCTACACCGGTCGGGAACTTTACCTACTATGATAGCAACCCGCCGCCATGGTCGTATCCTTACGATCAACCGACAGATACGATTCAATTAATGAATACCTTTGCCGATGGCAGCTCTCTGCAATCACAGGCCCTGACCTTAGCGCTCGCGATGCCGGGAATGCTGACGACGTGGATGCTCAGCCGCCCCGAAATTCTCGGCACAGCCAGCCTCGATCAGAACCCGGTCGCGGCAATCAGTGATGTTGGCGCGACGAGAGTTAACCGCCCTCTTGCATTAGATGCCAGGGCTTCATTTGATCCTAACAGCAACAATAGCAGTGATTTAAGCTACGCCTGGAATTTTGGCGATGGCACAAAAGCGACGGGTATTGCCGTAACGCATACTTTTAAAGCCGCCGGAAATTATACCTTGACCCTGACGGTCAGTTCGCCCACCGGGAAACGCACCATCAGTAAGCAATTAGATGTAACGACGCAGCCAATCGCCACTAATCCGATACATCTCAACCAGGATGGCAAGCCGCCTGCTAATCCAGCGGTTATGCTGCCTGTTCCCGATAATAGCCTCTCCGATAGAGTAGCGCTGGCATCCACTACGACAGTGCCAATTCCATTGCCAACTACTCCTACCGTGCAACCGGTGGGCTTTTACATCGGTCTGGGTGTTCTGATAGTGATCTTGATAATTGGCGCAGGCTTAGCAATAGTCAGGATGAGAAGAAAGCAAGCTGCTTAGCATATTTATACTCGAGCCTTTCTTGAACCCGTTCAGGCTATTGAAACAACTGGAGAAATTTGGATGTAACAGCTACGCAGCTCGCTATATATCGGTTGGTTGCTCATACTTACACCCGGCTTTTTCAGGAAATGATGCATGATTTACAGGGCTTCGGGCCGCAGCAGCGGCGTGACAATTTTACGATTCGGGGATGGCAGGGCCGTCCGGCGACTGTTCCAGCATTCAACATAGAAGACCCCACCGCCGGGGTCTGGCACTTTCTGGAAAGCCTTCATGAGACATGCACTTCTACTACATGCTGCGTGGTAGAATAAAACCAACGAAGGATACACTATCTCATCGAAAGGGATTGAAGATATGCCAAGGCCCATCTATGTGATTGGACACAAGAACTCCGACCTGGATTCTGTTGCCTCGGCCTATGCCTACGCGCACCTGTTACGAATGCAAGGAGAAGAAGAGGTTATCGCAGCTCGCAACGGCAGTTTGAAGCCAGAAGTGAGCTTCGTCCTTGAGCGATATCACGTCGAACCGCCGGAAGCGGTTGATGATGTGTATCTGCAGGTGCGCGATGTTATGCGGCGCGGCGTCATTTGCGCCTATCTCGACCAGCCAATACTGGAGGCCGGTCAACTGCTTCAGGAGCATCAACGCCGTTCTATGCCCGTTGTTGATACTGAGAATAAAGTTCATGGCATTATCGCCACCGAAGATTTTGCGAAATTGTTCTTTAACGATCTCGACCCGCAATCCGTTAATCGCATCCCGCTCAATCGCCAAAACCTGGCCTCAGTTCTCAAAGGCAGAGTCCTGGTAGAGGGAAGGCGCAAGCTGGGGAATCGCGTGCTTGTGGGAGCGATGCAGGCCGAAACAATGGCCGATTATATCGAGCCTGGCTGCCTGGTCGTACTGGGGGATCGCGAGGATGCCCAGCTAAAGGCTATCGAATGCGGCGCCGCCGCGCTGGTGATTACCGGAGACCTGCTCGTCTCTGAACGAACGCTGCGAGAGGCCCGCAGGCAGGGAGTGATGGTCATCAGTACCGCGCATCACACCTTTACCGCCGTGCGCCTGATTAATCTGAGTATTCGAACGCAGGATATCATGAACCGCGAATTTGATTCGTGCCACCTTGAAGATCAGGTAAGCGAAATACAAAACGTACTGGCGCGCAGGCGTTCGCTACCCGTCGTAGATGGAAAGGGAAAACTTGTAGGATATCTCTCGCGTACCGATCTCATTAATGCTCATCCTAAAAAGGTCATACTCGTCGATCACAATGAGCGCTCGCAGGCGGTAGATGGTATCGAGGAAGCCGAGTTGCTGGGCATCATTGATCACCATCGCATCGCCGATGTTCATACAAACAAACCCATCATGTTCCGCGCCGAACCGGTTGGTTGCACAGGTACAATTATCGCCGGCTTGTATGCCGAAGCGGGCGTCGATATTCCTCGTGAAGTAGCGGGTCTGTTACTGGCCGGCTTATTATATGATACACTGATCCTGCGTTCCCCCACCTGCACGCCACGCGACGAGCGCATTGCCGCAATTCTGGCCGAGGTCGCGGGCGAGGATATCGAGCAGTACGGCCAGGAGATTTTCGCAGCTGCCGCCACCGATCTCAACACGCGCTCCGCCGAAGCATTGCTGACCTCTGATTTCAAGGAATTTAGCGTTGGTGATACAAAGTTTGCCATCGGGACAGTCGAGACGGCCAGCCCAGGAGCTATAGAAAAGCGTAGCGAGGAGCTGTTGCAAACCATGCACAAACTGGCACAGGAACGCGGTTACAGCGTTTTCCTCTTCATGATCGTAGATATCATTAATATGGTCTGTCACCTGTTAATCTGGGGTGGAGAGCGAGCAGTCGCTGAGATATTGGGTGTGCCTCTTGAGGCAGATGGACATTCGGTCGTGGTAGAAGGGCTTGTTTCACGTAAGAAACAACTGGTTCCATTGCTGCCCCGTATCCGTGGCGCAATGTAGGATATCCTGGACGCAATGTAACAAGCGTACACTTTTTATGACCTCCTATAAACGTCCTTGATGTAGCCGATTTGTTTTTCTGTTACCAATCCACTTGTCAGAGGACAAACACTATGCTAAACTATGGTTCGACTCAGTCACCTTTTAAGAGGTCAATATACGTTACTGTACGCTCATTGAAATTGGCACAACACGTATATTACGAAGGTCACTGCTGACCTATTTATCATCTTTTGGTATGCCCAAGGAGGACATTTTCTGACGTGAGCAACTATATTATTATCCCCTTCGTGGTAGGGGTACTCGCGGTCATATTTGCAATCTTGCTTGCAAGATACGTGCTAAGCAAAGATACTGGCACTCCCGCGATGCAGAAGGTCGCGGATGCCATTTTTAAGGGCGCTATGGCGTTCCTCAACCGGCAGTACCGCACAATTGCTATGCTTGCGGTTGTCGCTGCCATCATCGTCGCCCTGGTACTCGCGGCGCTGGGGCAGGGTGATGCCGCTGCTCGAATCAGCCTGGCATGGCACACAGCGATCGCATTCCTGATCGGTGCATTCTGTTCTGGCGTCTCCGGTTACATCGGCATGTACGTGGCCGTAAAATCAAACAGCCGTACCGCCAGTGCCGCCACGCGCAGCCTTGGCGAGGCTCTCATGGTCTCCCTGCGTGGTGGCGCAGTCTCCGGCTTCCTGGTGGTTGCCCTCTCACTGTTGGGAGTCTCGGCAGTTTTCACAGCTTATGGCGGCTTGACCAATCCAGAACTGGCACCTTCCCTTATTGTTGGATTTGGTTTCGGTGCCAGTTTCGTTGCCCTGTTCGCCCAGCTTGGTGGTGGCATTTATACAAAGGCCGCTGACGTGGGCGCCGACCTTGTTGGTAAGGTAGAAGCAGGTATCCCTGAAGACGACCCTCGCAACCCCGCAGTAATTGCGGACCTGGTTGGTGATAATGTTGGCGACTGCGCTGGCCGTGGCGCTGACCTCTTCGAGTCCACCGCTGCCGAGAATATCGGCGCGATGATCCTGGGTGTAGCGCTTTACCTGGCCACCAAGAACGTTGGCTGGATACTCTTCCCGCTGGTTGTTCGTGCGTTCGGCCTGATTGCTTCGGGAATAGGCTTGCTCTGGATTCGTCCTTCGGTAGTAATTGAGCCCGACAAAGCAGCCGGCAAAGACCCCGGTGAGATCGCAATGCAGCAGCTGAACATCGGCTACTTCATCACCTGCGGCCTCTCTGTCATTGGCGTCTTCCTGGGTAGCTACCTCTTACTGGGTGGCGTGGGAGTAAGCAGTTCTAACGGCCTTCCCCCGTGGGTCTGGTTTGGCCTTGCCGGCACCGTTGGTATTCTGCTCAGTATTGCTTTTGTGTACATTACACAGTACTACACAGCAGGTACATGGCGTCCCGTCCGTGAAATCGCTGCCGCTACCTTAACCGGTCCTGCCACAACAATTATCACCGGTATCGCTGTTGGCTTTGAATGCGTTGCCCTACCCGTGCTGGCCATCTGTGTGGCACTTGGTCTCTCCTTCTTCTTTGGAAGCCAGGTGACGCTTAACACCGGCAGCCCAATTAACGTTGGTGGTATCTTTGGAACAGCCGTCGCCACCATGGGTATGCTGATGAGCTGCGCCTACATCCTGGCGATGGATACCTTCGGCCCCATCACCGACAACGCCGGCGGTATCACCGAGATGGGCGGTCAGGCCGAGTCCGTGCGCGATATTACCGACGCGCTCGACGGAGTTGGCAACACCACCAAAGCGCTGACAAAAGGCTATGGTATCGGTTCGGCGGCTCTGGCTGCTTTCCTGCTCTTCAGCGCTTACCTTGATGTACTCTACTCGTATACCTGCCCGGCTTCTGCTCACTGCACCGCAATCCAGAAGGCAACGGTGTACAGCGTGAATCTGACCAATATTCCGGTGTTCATCGCAGCCTTGATCGGTATTACGCTGATCTTCTTCTTCAGCGCGCTTGCTATTCGCGCCGTGGGTGCGGCGGCAAAACGTATGATCGAAGAGGTACGCCGCCAGTTCCGCGCGGATCCCAAGATCATGGCCGAGGATCCAGCCGACCGTCATGACCCGGACTACGCCAGGTGCGTTGATATCAGCACTCGCGGCGCGCTGCGAGCTATGGTCCTGCCAGGCCTCGTTGCGGTACTGACTCCCATTATTGTCGGGGTCGTTCTCGGACCGGAACCGGAGGCAGGATTGTTGATGGTTGGCACCATGGGTGGTATCGTGCTTGCCCTCTTCCTGAACAATGGTGGCGGGGCGTGGGACAACGCTAAGAAGTATATCGAGGCCGGTTACCTGCGCGTAAACGCCCAGGGTGAGATGGTTGATCGCCTGGATCCGAAGGGCACGGTGCTGGGTAAGAAGAGCGAGCCTCACAAGGCCGGTGTTGTTGGCGATACGGTTGGTGATCCCTTCAAGGATACGGCAGGCCCGTCACTGCACGTGTTGATCAAGTTGCTCAGCACGATCACGCTTGTGCTTGCTCCTCTTTATATCACCATACACCCGATTACAGTGGCTCTGCATTAGGAACCATCGCTTTGCAAAGAAATAAGCCCTCAATTCATCGTAGCGGTGAATTGAGGGCTTGTTCGTTGGCAGAAATCCGGTTGTTTGTACGCATGTCCTATTACTCTCTCGTGTTGTTTAATAGAAGTAGGGACAGGGCGTGTTGTTTTCTGGACATGAAAATAGCAACGATTACGGGCCAGATACCGTAAGAAAGAGGAGCGATGCAGCATCAACCATTCAGGAGTAACAGCCGGACTACCCCTCTGCTCTTTCTTCTGATTGTGGCGCTTTGCATACTGCTGGCAAGCTGCGACGTGAACATCAGCACAAGCGGCGGTGGTGGCACCAGCGGTAGCACTCAATGTCAGAGCAATTGCACAACAGGTTCAGGGGTCCAGGGAGTCAAGGTCTTCGTAGAACCGGATGCGGGCGAGAGTGTCGTGGTCAATGCAATTAACGATGCCCGCAAATCAGTGTGGCTGGAAATGTATCTTTTGAGCGATACGAAAGTGATTTACGCGCTTGAGGATGCGGCCAATCGTGGCATCGATGTACGCGTGATGCTGGAGCCACATCCCGTTGGAGGAGGAACCTCGCCATCTCGTACTATCGATGAACTGAAAGCCGCCGGTGTCAAGGCGCAGTATAGCGACCCCGAATTCGCGCTGACGCATGAGAAGGGTATGATTATCGATGGGAACACTGCCTTTATTATGACTTCCAACTTCACACGCTCGGCCCTTGGAGGCTACAGTGGCAGCAGCTACCTGGAGAACCGCGAATATGATATCATCGATACAAATACAAACGATGTGCAGGCCGTCATCAGCATCTTTAACGCCGACTGGAATCGCACCACGGCGCACTTCAACGATCCCAACCTTGTCGTCAGCCCCGTCAACTCACGCACCGATTTTAACACGTTGATCAACAGCGCCCATCATACGCTGCTGATCGAGGCCGAGGAGATGAACGACAGCTCTATCGAGCAGGAGCTTGTGAATGCTGAACAGCGTGGAGTACAGGTCAAGGTTATTCTGCCCGCTCCGCACGGGTCACAGAGCGACAGCAACAGCCAGGGCATCGATACGATCAAGCAGGGAGGCGTACAGGTCAAGGAAGATTCAAAGCTCTATATGCATGCCAAGATTATTGTGGTCGATGGTAAAACGGCTTTTGTTGGTTCGGAAAACATTTCCTCTGAATCACTTGACCAAAACCGCGAGCTTGGTATCATCGTTTCAGATGCGGGAGTGCTCAACACGTTACAAAGTACATTTCAGTATGACTGGTCGGTATCGCAGAGCGTTTAGCAGTTTTTTTCTTCCAGGACAGAATGTGGTACCCTAATAGCATAACCAGCAGATCAAATTACATGATAAGAGGTATTGTTTCTATGGTTACAGAGATAGCGCTTTTTACAGCAGTCCCGGGCAAAGAGGATGAACTGGGCCAGGGTATTTTGAAAGGGCTTGAAGTAATTCGCCAGCATCCGGGATGTATTTCCGCCCGTGTGGAACGCTGCATTGAGCAGCCAAGACAGTACATGGTCATCAATATCTGGACCTCGCTAGAAGCCCACATAGAGGATTTCCGGGGCGGCCCGCTCTTTACGCAGTGGCGCAGCAGTATCAATGGCCTTTTCGAGGGAGCTCCTGTAGTATCTCATTACCAGCCATTTTAAGCATGATAGTGCTATAATGCTGATAAGCAAAAGCTTATCAGGAGATGATATGAGAGACATGATAAACTATCCGCTCCTGGTTTCCTGAAAAAGAATATGACCCATGATTACACGAAATAATGACGGCGATTCACCCAACGCATTTTGACGAGCGAATACGGGATTTCTGTGACCAGAAGCGGACAGGCACGTAGTGCTGTCCCTACAGGATGCCCTCGCTGGAATTGCCAAAGTACTCTATAAAATTGTGTAAATAAGCTCCAGGAGAGTTTGCTATGCCCGAAATAACACCGGAGTCTGCCCAATTTGATAACCAGCCTGAAGTAAATGAGAACGATCTTTTTGAGCACGCCGGGACAAGCGATGAAGAATTGCTCGCCGCCCACGTAGCGCAACTGCGCCATCAGATCGAAGAGGCGAACTATCACTATTTTGTCCTGGATAATCCGACGCTGACGGACGCCGAGTACGACCAGCTGCTGCGAGAATTGCAGCGCATCGAACGGGAACATCCTGAATTACAGTCGCCGGATTCGCCCACCCAGCGTGTCGGGGCAGGCCCCGTGCAGGACGTGCCGCAACACCGGCATCCGGTGCCCATGCTAAGCCTTGCTAACGCTCGCAATGAGGAGGAGTTGCTGGCATGGCATAGACGCGCGCAGAGTATCCTGCCTAACGCAACGTTTGAATACGTCTGCGAACTGAAAATCGATGGACTGGCGATGGCGCTGACCTACGATAACGGGCGACTCAGTGTTGGCGCAACACGGGGAGACGGCATGATAGGCGAGGACTGGACTCCCAATGTACGCACAGTTCGCACTATTCCACAAAAGCTGCGCGGCGAGAAGATTCCTGAACGGGTAGAAGTGCGCGGCGAAATATATATGACCATCAAAAGCTTTGAGCAACTCAATGAAGAGATGAAGGATAACCGGCTATTCGCCAATCCCCGCAACTCCGCGGCAGGCTCGCTGCGACAAAAAGACCCCCGCATTACAGCCTCTCGCCACCTTGACTTCTTCGGCTACCAGATTGGTTACATACAGGGCATGGACTTCCATAGCCAGTGGGAGGCTTTGCAACTGATTCGCGAGTGGGGCTTTCCGGTCAACCCACACATCCAGAAAGCAAAAACCCTGGAAGAGGTCATGGACTATTGCAAAAAGTGGGAAAAGGAACGGTTCAACCTGCCCTACGAAATCGATGGGGTAGTCATTAAGATCAATGACCTGGTGCAACAGCAAGAACTGGGAGCGGTGGGACGCGATCCACGCTGGGCAATCGCCTTTAAATATCCGCCCATCCAGGTAGCCACGAAACTGCTCGATATTCGCGTGAATATTGGACGCACCGGTTCCGTGAACCCCTGGGCGTTGCTGGAACCTGTCAATATTCGCGGCGTGATCGTTTCTCGCGCAGCGCTACACAACGAGGGCGATATACAACGCAAGGATTTACGAGTGGGCGACTGGGTACTGGTACAACGAGCCGGTGAGGTGATTCCTCAGGTCGTCAAACCGATTGAGGAACGGCGCACCGGTCAGGAGCAGGTCTACCACCTGCCCGAACGCTGCCCGCTGTGCGATACGCCAATTGTGCGCGTTCCCGATGAAGCAATGGCCTATTGTCCAAATATCGAATGTCCGGCTCGCAATCTGGAGGGTATCATTCACTTCGTCTCGCGCGGCGCTATGGACATCGATACCATCGGCGAGAAGATGTGCGCGCAGCTCGTCGAATCCGGCCTGGTGAAAAACGTTGCCGATTTTTATAGCCTGACCCGCGAACAATTATTATCGTTGGAGGGCGTGAAGGACAAAAGCGCCGATAATATGATCGCTGCCATCGAGGCCAGCAAACATCGTTCGCTCTGGCGGCTGCTCTTCGGCCTGAACATCCGCTACATGGGCGAGAAGACGGCGCAAATTATCGCCCAGGCATTTGGTTCGATGGATAATCTGCTGGCCGCGAGCGAAGAGCAGATCATTGCAATCCCCGGTATTGGACCAAAAATTGGGCACAGCCTGTATCTCTGGCTGCAAGATGAGCGCAACAGGGCTTTGATCAAGCGGTTGCGGGAAGCAGGCGTGAACATGCAGGAAGACCGTCCGAAGGAGGCAACCGGGCCACTGGCGGGGCAGACGTTCCTGCTGACCGGGCGGCTCAACAGTATGACACGCCCGGTTGCCGAAGAGAAGATACAGCAATTGGGCGGCACGATTGCTTCGAGTGTGAGCAAGTCATTGAATCACCTGATTGTCGGCGAGGATGCAGGTTCGAAACTGACAAAAGCGCAGAAGGCAGGTGTGCCGATCCACGATGAGCAGTGGCTGATCAATTTGTTCAAGGAACATGAAAAGGAAATCACATCCCCGGCAGAGACGGCGAAGCCAGCAGACGATTGAGAAATGCATTGATGGTTTGCTGATCAACATTTCTTCCGATACGCGCCAGGAAAATGTTGGCCGGGTCCATGCGAATATTCGGCTCTGAGGTCAGGTACTCCACGAATCCGAGGGAAGCGAAGAGACGCGCGATGAGTTCCCGGTATTGAGAACTTCTGAGGCCGAGTCCCTCAGTATCCCAGTGCCAGGAGAGACCCATGGCGAGCAGGATCATGTTCTCCAGCTCTTCCTGTCCGGCGGCAAACGTTAATAAGCCGCGGGCGATGCCCTGCCGACGCCAGTTTGCGCTGACCTCAATCGCCGTCTCATAAACGTGTTCCAACCCGCTCCACCAGGCATCGGCGGGTGCAACCGTCACCTGGCCAACGATCTTGCGCGATGGCGTGTATGCCAGCGTCAGAGCGGAGTCTTCTCGCCTGGCAATATTCACCAGCAGTTGATGCTCGCGTTCTGGACGACGAGCGAAAGCCCGCATGCCATCATCGATCTCCAGGCTTTCGACGAGGCAGGCAGGACAACGGTTGCGCAAAAAGAGCGTACCTGCCTGTGTTTGAACCGTCTTCACATGTGGGGATGCGATGCCTTCGCATTCTGTAGGCACAAGCTGTCTTTCTTCGATCATAGCTCACCGTCTTTCTATGATGCTCTCAGGATGATGCACGTCGTTGTGGCATGCGCGTATAATTTCCCGCTCGCATCCGTCAGGCGCCCCTCGGCAGTGGCAACACGCCCACCGCTATGAATAACTTTGCCCTCGCAATAGACGACTCCGGTTTTGCTTGAAAGAGGACGCACATAGTTGATGTTAAGCTGGAGCGTGGTATAGCCGGTGCCGGCGGGCAGCGTCGAATGAATAGCGCAACCAAGAGCCGAATCAAGCAATGTAGCCGCCAGTCCGCCATGAACAGTGCCGATCGGATTGTAGTGATATTCTGCCGGTTCGGCGGCGAACACCACTCGCCCCTCACTCACTTCTTCCATCCACATATTCATCAACACTGCAATAGGTGGCGGAGGCATCTGTCCTGTTTGTAGCGCCCGCAGATAATCAAGCCCGCTCATGGTCTGACCGAGCTTAGCAGAGGGAGTTGGGTCTTCCCAGCTAATGGTGCGCGTGCGAGTTGTTTCATTGACATCACTCATGGATAGGTTCTTCTTTCGTCTTCACAAGGCTACCTGCTTTTCTCTCACAAAATAAATTTCAGACCGTTCGGTCTGAAATTAGTATAAGGTGGAGAAGCTGGAAAGTCAAGGCCAATTGACAGAAGAAGATACAGCCAATTCTGAGCAGGTAATCATGGTTTTGCCAGAGGGCCTTGCCTCTTTTTGGGGGGTCTTCTTTACTCACTGAACCAGCACCTTTTGAGCAGAAAATTACGTGGCACCTCAAGGAGTATACCACACCTTGTTCGGGCAACAGAGAGTCCGGCGACAATTGTGACGTACATATATCTAGTTTAGAGCGTTTTAAGCGCGACATATGCACGCCATCCGAAACATGCGAGAGGATTTCTATGCGCTACTCCTTCCAACGCCTATTGCCCTCACTATTCGCGGTAAGCCTCTTGATAACCGCGCTAGCTGCCTGCAATAACTCTCCTGTCAACATCACTCCTACACCCACGCCGGTTCCGTTCTATACGTTGCCCACGGGTGGCTCCTGTGTGAAGCTCGGCACTCATCCACAAGCGCCCTATGAAAATGTTCGGGTAAGCCATGATAGCTATCTTGCGCACAGCGAACCCATGCTCGCGGAGGACCCGAATAATCCATTGCATCTTGTCGGCGGCTCCAAATTCTTTACCGACCCGGCCCACTATCGTTTTCAGATTGGCTATTACACCTCATTTGATGGTGGATGTACCTGGACAGATGGAGGCATTTTACCTGGTTTTGATAAAACGATACTCACTTCCGATCCGAGTTTCGCCTTCGGACCCAATAACAGGGTGTACGCTTCCATCCTGGATAGCGTGCCCAGCCTGAATGGGGAGAGCGGCATTGATGTCTTCACCTCTACCGACGGAGGCAAAACGTTCAGCACTCCGGTCAAGGTCTACTCGAATGCAACGGGCCGCGTCTTTAACGATAAGCCATGGATCGGCGTCGACAATACGCACGGGCCGTACCGGGGCAATATCTACATGGTGTGGTCATATGACCATGGAGCTTCCTGCGATGGAGCAGGCTTTTGCCAGCAAGAACTGGCATTCTCGCGTTCAACCGATGGTGGTAAAAGTTTCTCGCCGGTTCAACTCATTGAGGGGAAAGCCTCATTCTGCACCGATCATGTTCCAGGGCGGCAGGTCGGCTCAACAGCATGCGATGAGGCACTTGGTGCCATCCCGGCTGTTGAACCAGGTGGCACTATCACAGTTGCTTTTGCTTATGAAGATCCCATCGACTTTTCTGTACCAACGCGCCTGCTGGTGGTAACATCGCCCGATGGCGGCAAGACCTGGACGCAGCCCGCGCTGGCCGCAACCATTCATGATACCATTGGCGTATTTCCGCCGGAGAAGTATCGTACCGCCTCGCTGCCGGCGTTCGCCTGCGACCCACGCACAGGTCAACTTTATCTCGCCTGGGCAGATAAAGGGAAACATGATGCTGATATACTATTGACCGCCTCGAAAGATTCTGGGCAAACGTGGTCGACACCTGTACGGGTGAACGATGACCCGGTAGGAGATGGCGCGAATCAATTCCAACCACAACTTGCGGTCGCTCCTGATGGCGTTGTCAGCGTCTCATTCTTTGACACGCGAATTGATCCACAGCATAAGCTGATCGATGTCTACCTGGCACAGTCTATCGATCAAGGGAAATCTTTCCTCAAAAATATACGGGTGACGACGCAAAGCTGGGACCCGGCAGTCGATGCCCCGGTCGATGAGAACGGCTTGCAGTTCATCGGCGATTATCAGGGACTATCCAGCGATGATCACTTTGTCCACCCGTTCTGGAACGATACACGAACAGGCCGCCAGGAAATCTTCACGGCAGCCATTCCGAGCGCGGGGTTGAAATGAGCGTTACAATCTAACCACCATGCCGGGTATGTACATGCGGGCGGCGAGCAAGCATACGCAACACCAGCAGGCCACCGACAAAGACCAGGCCGGAGATAAGCGCCAGCAACCACATATAAGTGCCCTGACCCGCAAGGTAGAGATCAAGCGCGGTCGTTAATAGCCACAATTGAATTCCTAACAAGAGGATGCCAATCGCAAGCCCCATCAGGACGACAGCAACCTGCCCAAGCGGCGGGCGGCGTTCAATATCGCTGGTGGTTTCGCTTAATGGATAAGTCCTACCGTTCATTGAGGCTCCTCCTCCACGGCATACACCGTATTGCCTTCTTGCTGGAGTACGATCTTCGGTAAGGAACGCTGTGGCGGACCGGCCAGGGGCGATCCCGTTTGAGCATCGAACACTCCATCGTGACAGGGACAGAGGAGATTCCCACTCGCCGGGTCGTAATAGACGGCACAGGACAGGTGCGTGCATTTTCCACTAAATGCGACGAAGCGCCCATTGGGCAGGTGGAGCAGGATTGCCTCGTCCTCAGATGTAGGGTAGTGAAAGTAACTGGCACTCCCCACGGGGATGTCCGTCGTCTTCGCAATGGCCTGCCTGCGTATCGTGCGTAGAGGATTGAGATAGCTCAACGCCGCTATTCCGGCAGTCGCGACAAAGAGCGCACCGGAGGCCATCACCGTGAAACGCAGGAGTTCGCGGCGCGAGACCTGGTCGTCCGCGTCCCAATGGTAAGGAAATTCTGCCTGCCAGCGCGTGGCGCGCGAACGACGGCGCGTACGCTCGGTTTTCGCGGGAGCAGGTTCGCTTTTTTTCATCATAACACCCATGCCTCCTCTTTTGGTTGCCCTGTTGGCCGCGCGGTTTGATTGCGCGCCTCAAGTAGTTCCATCAGATCTAATCGCGGTGTTTCCTGTGGCAAGACTTGATAGACCCTGGTACGTACAGACTGTCCTCCAAAACTGGTAACATTGACGGGATGTCCCTGGCGCTGATTCATGAATTCCTCGTAGTCTCCATACCACAATGCCTGCGTCGGGCAGGCCTGCGCGCACCAGGGTTTGAGGTCCTGACTGGTACGGTCGTAGCAGAGATTGCACTTTTTCATCAGGCGAGCCTGCACGTCAAACTTGGGTACGCCAAAGGGACAGGCATACACACAGTTGCGACAACCGATACAACGCGATGGCTCCGCCTGCTGCACAACACCCTCAGGTGTGATGAGAATAGCCATAACCGGACAGACCTGGGCGCAGGGAGCCAGCGGGTCCTCACAGTGCATACAAACGGTTGGCTGTGTGGCTACACTGACCTCGCGGTTCACGAAATCGACCATCACCATGCTTTCACCCTTGTGTGAATCGCATTCGCGGCAGGCGGCCTCGCATGCCCGGCAACCGATGCAGCGAGAAGGATCAACAAACAACGTTTTGACTGCCAATTTTTTCCTCCTTTCAGCCTTCCAGGACAGGCACAAGGCGCTCTCCCTACATCCCTCATGCCATGAATTTAGAAAGTCTTCGCATCTTTTGCCGGCTGATCCTTCGTTTCCCCAACCGTGTACGGGAACATCTTGGGCGCGTTTTCCGGCGTAAAGTTCTCAATGACTCCATCGGTTCCAGGTGAAACGGCCGGTGCATTTAGCTTCTCTACGGTTGCCGCGCAGGCCTTATATTCTGGGATCTTCACGTTTGGCTCAACGGCAGGATTGGTGAGCTGGTTGACCGAGCGTTCGTGCCCATAATGATAGGGAATGAAGAGCGTGTCCGGCCGGATGGTCGGTACAACGAGGGCTTTCACTTCCATCGCAAAGCGTGGCGTACGCACACGCACGATTTCATCATTGACAATCCCTAGTTTTGCGGCAGCCTGCGGATGAATCTCTACCCATGGCTCGGGCGCTTGATCGTTCAGGAAACCCAGCCGCCGGGTCTGATTGCCACTCAGGTAATGGTAGACGACGCGCCCGGTGGTGAGACGGAATGGGTAATTCTCTCCAGGTTCTTCGGCAGGAGGCGCATAGGGAATGGGGAACATCCTGGCCTTGCCATCCGGGTGACCAAAACGCTCAGTAAAGAGCCGCGGCGTGCCAGGGTGATCGAGCGATGGGCAGGGCCAGAAGACGCCGCCCTGCTCGTCTATTTTCTCCCAGGTAATGCCGTAATAATCAGAGACACCTCCTTTAGAAGCGACGCGGTATTCATTCCAGATATCCCGAGCTGACTCAAACGGGAAGAACTTGCCACGACCAAGTCGTTTGGCCAGTTCGGTCACGATCTTCCAATCCTGCAAGGATTCACCGGCAGGCTCTGCTGCTTGATTGATCTTGATGACGCGGCCCTCAAGGTTGGTGGTTGTACCTTCATCTTCGCACCATACACTGCCTGGGAGAATGACATCGGCAAGCTCAGCAGTTTCCGAGAGAAAGAAATCAACCACTATCAGTGGATCAACACGTTCCAGGGCCTGTTGCACCACGCGGTTATCCGGCAACGACACCATAGGGTTCGAACACACTATCATGCAACTGCGAATCTCGCCATCCGCCATCAGGTGAATCATCTCGGTCGCGGCTGCTCCCTCCCAGGGCAACTCATCGACCGGTATGCCCCAGACATTGGCTATGTACTCGCGATCCTCCGGCACATCGATATGCCGGTAACCGGGAAGTTGATTGGCTTTCTGACCGACCTCGCGCCCACCCTGACCATTGCCCTGACCCGTCACCATCATGCAACCACTGCCAGGCTTGCCGAGCTGCCCGCGTGCCAGGGCAAGATTGATACAGGCCAGGCAATTGTTTACACCGTGCGTGCTATGCTCAATCCCTCGCGCGTGCATAACCAGCGAACGCTCGGCTCGACCGTAGAGGCGCGCCGCCGCTAGAATGTTTTTCGCAGGCACTCCCGAATGCTTCTCCGCGAACTCCAGCGTAAACGGTTCAACTGATGCGCGTACCTCTTCCCATCCATTCGTGCGCGTGCGCAGGTACTCCTCGTCAATCATCCCATCGGCAATAAGCTGCCGGAGTATGGCATTGAGAACGGCGATATCAGTGCCCGGGCGCACAGGTAGCCAGAGGTCGGCGGTACGTGCCAGAGGCGTCTCGCGCGGATCAATGACGATCAGGCTGGCACCTTTATCACGCGCGCGCCACATCCATTGCATCATGATTGGGAAACACTCGCCAACATTCACGCCAACGGCCAGCATGCAATCCGTCAGAGGAATATCAGTCATCGGCAAGGGAGCGCGATCAATACCAAAGGCTTTAGCATACGCGACCGCTGCCGACGACATGCAGAGGCGACCATTGTAGTCCACGTGCCGCGTACCGAGACCTACACGCGCGAATTTGCCCATGATATAGCATTTTTCATTCGTCATCGAAGAGCCGCTATAGATGGCTACGGCATCTTTGCCATGTTCAGCCTGAATCTGCTGCCAGCGGCTCACGATGTAGTCCAGGGCCTCATCCCAGCTGGCACGCTCCAGCCGACCGCCTTTCCCACCTCGTCGAATCATGGGATAGCGCAGGCGATCAGGATGGTTGACCTGCTGGTATGCCACAACTCCTTTCGGACAGAGCGAGCCGCGATTATGTGGAAAATCCCGCGGTTCCACGCCAATAACCTGCCCATCCAATACGCGAAGGTTCATGCCACACTGCACGCCACAGAAAGCGCAATGAGTTGGCACAAGCGCCTCAGGCACACGATCCGCGGCTCTCCAACCGGTGGCAGGTTTCCCGGCGGACTCGAAATCGTAGTTGAAAGCGCGATCGGGTTGAAAAAAATCTTTATTGACTGACATTTCTGAATCCTTCTAGAGAAACCTCTTGCCCATCAATTGATAGTATGCCTGACCACGCAGCACACGCTTGCACGTTGGACAATAATCCTGAAGTAAACCGCGATCTCCTCCCAGGTCGTAGCGCTGACCTAAATCGCCCAGAACGCCTTCGAGATCTTTGATGAACTGCTCGGATGGAAACTGCTGACCGCAGCGTTTGCAATGACCCGTCTGTGGCTGCTTGCCGTAATGCTCCACATCCTGGTTGACCGTTTGATACAACGTGACACCGATACTGGCCGGTCGCTCGATAATATGAAAAAACTTGCCAAACGGAATCGAGAGCAGCCAGACCACCACCACCGCTTCATGTACGAGCGAAAGGAACCAGTAATACCTGCCTCCCCATAATGTGGATGAAGCCGTGAGCGCTAATCCGGTAATCGCAATCGCCACAAGCAAGGCTATTGGTACGAGGTCAAATCCGAAACGCTGAATAGCAAGCAATCCAGCGTCAGTAACCCGCCGCCATAAGGCAATCCCCAATCCGATCAGGAGCAGTGCAGCGGTAAAATCCAGCCCATGGAAGATAACAAAGCCTATCGCAGAGTTGATCGGAAAGGTAAAAAGCGGCAGACCAAAGAACCAGACCTCGTATCCACCATGCGGCATCAACGTGAAGTGAAGCCAACCGAATGTGAGCGGGATCGTGATAGCTAGCGATAGAATGACGCCCCAGAAGATGCACATGTGCATAATCCAGCGCTGCAGGCTTCGCTTCAAGATGAAGGTCTGCCCGAAGATATCTGTCCACCAGGCCTTTGGAATAAGCAACGTGTAGCGCCGGAAGTTACGCCAGGAGAGAAAATTTGCCCAGCCGGCGCGAAAGTAGCGCCAGGTTGGAGGACGGCCAATCCAGAGCGTGTAACGATAGGTCAGAGCCACAAGGGCAAACAGAACCGCTACAGCATAGCCGATCAAGGCCGCGTCGAAGTCTCGCAGCCCACGCGAGCCAATATAAATCAAAAGAATCAGCACCGCTGCCACAAGAATAGCAATAAGTGCCGCAATTCTGGCGGAACGCACTATTTCAGGCCCTCTATCGTGCTGCAACCTGAACCTCCTCTCTGCATCGCTATGAACTGAGCATCTAAGGTGTATCACTCTATGCTAGTTGTAGCAAAAAGAATGTCTTCAGACAAACACAGCAATACTATATGGAGAAACGGCCCAATTCCAACATCATGCTAAAGGATGAAAGTCCGAATCCTCTTGCTTGACATACTGATTCGGGTTTGTTATAGTTTCATTTAAGACTGATCGGTCTGTGTTGAGAGAGGAGAGGATATGCGTAAAGGTGAGCAGACGCGCGAGATGATTTTGGAGCGGGCGGCGGAGTTATTCAATCAGCAGGGATATTTCGGCACCTCCCTTTCAGACCTGATGCGCGAGACAGGTCTGGAAAAAGGCGGCATCTATAATCACTTTCGGGGCAAGGATGAGCTTGCGATAGAGGCGTTTGAGTATGCCTGCAAAGTAGTATGGCAATCCGTTGAAGAGGAACTGGTAGGCAAGGTTAACGCTGTTGATCGCTTGCTCGCAATGCTGGCCGCGTATTGCCGCTTAATCGACAACCCTACATTACCCGGCGGATGTCCGGTCTTAAATACCGCTGTCGAATCTGATGATGCCCACCCGGCTTTAGCCGGACGAGCACGTTGGGCTATGACACGCTGGCGCAGGTGGATTCATAAGACCGTATCGCGTGGTATTGCGGCCGGTGAAATAGGCCCTGAAACCGACGTCGATACACTCGCTTCAGTCATCATCGCCACCATTGAGGGCGCAGTTATGTTAAGCAAACTCTACGATGATCCGGTGCATATCTATCGCGCGGTTGATCACCTGACGGGATATATCAACACCATACGGGCATGAATTATCCTGCGTTAGAAACGAAAATCTTCTGTTCGTTCCCGGCAGGGTCAGATTCTTCGCTGCGCTCAGAATGACATGTCCCCGCGGGGCGTGTCATTCTGAGCGCAGCGAAGAATCTGACCCTGCATCTTCAGGGATAGGAATCGGAGAAATGTTCAGATTGCCGTAGTGATTCGTGGCATAGACGGGTGATTGCATGGCAGCAGCGAATGCATTTTGCGCTGCCGGTGAAGATTCAATCCTCCAATCCCTCTCTTTATCGGTGTTAAACCAGACGAAGGCTTTGATACTGGGATAATTATGCGGCAACTGAACGGTGAAGGCATCGGTGATCCAGGCTGCTTTATTGCCCGATTGCTCCTGAGAGGCCATTTCAGCAATCATAATTGGTTTGGTCGTGAAGCTGGTGAGCGAGGTATAGCATCCTTTCACATCAACAGTAAATGTCTGCCACGTGCCCTCGGTGCCGTTATATGCATCCATGCCAACCCAGTCCACGTAGGCATCTCCAGGATAGAGTTCCTTGAGCAGGCTGGTCTGATTATCAAAGGCGTAGGGTGCCCAGACCCAGCTAACATTGGTTGCGCCTACAGATGTAAAGATATCATGGACATGACGCCACATTTTTACAAATAGCCCTGCCTGGTTGCCATTTTTCTGTTCTGACCACGGCTGCCACTGGCCGTTCATCTCATGGGCGAACCGCAAGAAAAAAGGATGACCCCATGCTTTGGCCGCCTCAGCCCATTGCCTGATATAGCTATCGAACTCCCCACCAATAATACGTTCTAAGGAATGGGTATTAATCGTTTTACCAGACACGGTCGTATACTGGCTGGTATCAGGAAGATGTGGTGTCCACGTGACCACCGGAATGGAGCCGCGGCTGCGCGTCGTATTCATCCAACTCACGTTAAAAGCGGCAGAGTTATAGGTATTATCCCACCTCTGAAACCACATATAGAGCGCCACACGTTTTTTTGCATCATGTTCGAATGTATCAAGCGTGGCAAAATCCGGCAGGCCACTACCGGCGGGGCCAACATGCACGAACGCACCATAGTAGATCGAGGGCGACTGAAGTTTGGGAATCGGTGTACTCGTTTTCATCATCGTGGGCGAAGGCGAAGGCGAAGGCGCTTTGGGAATCGAAGCGCCGGTTTGCATACACGAAGTCAAAAGCAGTGAGATGATGGACAAGACTGGAAGTATGAAATGAAAACCACGTGGACATAGCATATGCCCCAACATCGTTCTCATGCGCATACCAGACTTTGCCCCCAAAAGTTCAGGAAAGAGCAGGGAAGTGATTACCCACACCTGAAACGACTTCACAATTTAGCTTCTCTTGCTGATAAAACGCCTGGAGAACTAAATTGTAACAAGCTACTTCACTTCAGGTCTAACAGACTAGAATTATGGGTAATCACCGGCTTCCTTTTAGCTATACTTCATCTCGAGGTAGCGCCCGCGCAGCGCATTGACCTGCGATTTCACATTTTTCCCACGGATGGCATCGTGCATCAGTTGAGCAAGTTCGCCCATAGCGCGTTCATCCATGCCAAAGCGCGTCATCTCCTGCACGCCGATGCGCAGTCCAGAAGGATTGCGCGGGTCAGTATCACCGGGAACCATATTGTAGTTCACAATGATATCGTTCGCTTCCAGGCGTTTGGCGACCTCGACGCCGCCCCCCTGCTGCGCGACATTCACGGCAATCATATGGCTCCTGGTATAGCCAGAATCACGCGCCTCGACCGCTGTTCCGAGTTCATCGAGGCTACGACCAAGGGCCTGAGCATTGCGTACAATTTGCGAGGCATATTCACGCCCGTACTTTTTCATTTCGCGTGTAGCTACAACCAGGGCCGGTAGGGTATTGAGGTGATGGTTGCTGGACGAGCCGGGAAAGACGCCGCGATCGGCAGCAGGCCAGTATTTCTTTTCGCCTTCCGCATCCAGGTTGCCCAGAATGATGCCGCGCTGCGGGCCTGGGAATGTCTTATGGGTGCTGCCCGTCATCCAGGTCGCGCCCTCATGCAACGGGGACTGAAATTCACCGCCCGCGATCAATCCAAGAACGTGCGCGCCGTCATAGAGCAAGGGAATATCTTTCGTCTTACAAAAGGCGGCAACCTCGGAAACCGGCTCGGGGAAGAGGAAGAGGCTCTTGCCCATGACGACAAGCTGTGGCGCTACCTGGTCGATCAACTCGATGGTTTTCTGAGCATCAACATGATAATGATCGGGGGTCAAGGGCAAATAATGCAGGTGGATGGAATTTGAACCACCAAGTTTGAGCGATTGGCCGCGGCTCTGAATGCGCCTGCCAAAGACACCCACCGGCCCATGACTGATATGCCCACCAGCATCGGTCGAGTTGGCGACGACGGTATCACCGCCGCGCAGCCATGCCAGCGCTATAGCGGTGTTGGCCGCATTGCCGCTGATGGGACGTACATCGGCCTGCTTCACGTCAAAAAGATCAAGAATCTCGCGTGTCGCCATGCGCTCGATCTCATCAATGTAGCGCGTCCCCTGATAATAACGATTGATTTTATCGCCCTCATTGGGATGCCCTTCGGCGTAGCGGCCCATAAAGTCGGAAACCTGGACGCGGCGCACGGCCTCGCTAGGAGTGTTCTCGCTGGCAATCAAATTGATGGCCTGCGTCTGTCGCCAGGTATTTTCGCGTGCGATGATATCTTCGATGTCGCTGATATCTACTGTCATAGTTCGCTCCATTACACTGTTAAGGCGTTGATCAAATAGGTATTTTCAGTATACCAGCAGCGAGGATTAACAACAAGAGAAAAGAGCAAGAGATAATACTCTACCATTATCTTTTGATATGAGAAGAGGTATAGTGAGCACAGAAGAATGACAACGGCTGTGCTCGTTCAGTAGTTTCATACACAATGAGAAGAGGCAGGTATTTTCTATGGCAACCAACCCGAAATCAGCAGGATCAGCCTGGAACTGGCCGCGCAGGGGTGGAGCAATGCCAGAGACAGCGTTTCACGAACTCGAACAACTCTCGCCTGATCGCAGATATGAATATCTCGATGGCATGGCCTATCTCATGAGTGGAGACAGCGTTGCCCATCATCGCATCACCTGCAATATTGGTTATGCCCTGGATGTCCGGCTTCGTTCAGGACCTTGTCGAGCTTTCGGGGTGGATGTACAGGTACTTCTGGGGACGAAAAAAAATAACAAGAAACACTATGCCTACCCTGATGCAACTGTTTCTTGCAGCACTGGTGATCGGCGTCCAGAAAACACCCTGATTGAATCACCGCGAGTTGTTTTTGAAATATTATCACCCAGTACTGAGGCTCGTGACCGCGGCGTGAAGTTCAAAGCCTACCAGGCATGTCCAACGATACATGAAATAGTGCTGGTAAGCCAGTTCGCGCCATATGTAGAAATATGGCAGCGCGACGATCAGGACAGCGATATCTGGCACTATCGCCATTACGGTCCCGGTGAGGTCGTTGAGATCAACAGCATCGATGCACGGATTGATATCGCCGACATCTATCAAGGCCTGGATTTCGAGGAAGCCGAGCCAGGAGAAGAGTAGAAGGAGCGATACATTTTCATCCTGCATCGCTCCCATTATTTACCTGCGCCGCCAATTGTCACCGAAGAACAACGAAAACCTCGTTCACTTCGATGTTGGCCATTGATAGGCGTTTTGAATCGCAGTAGCGCTTCCAGAGGAATTGCTGGAGCTAAATTGTGGCTTATCCAACAAGGGCCACTGGTAGGCGCTCAACACATTGACCTTGCTCTGATTAATCGTGGTCCAGTCGTTGTTGAGGATGCCGCCAGTATCCCCTGAGTCCGCATTCCACGCCCAGTAGGTGTAGCTGATGTTGTTCTTTTTCAGGAATGATACCAGCGTGCGTTGCCACATACCCTCGATATCCTGGCCCATCGATGGCCCGCCGAACTCCCCCATCAACAGTGGGGCCGTCCCATCCTGTTGCAGATAGGCCCAATATTTCTTCCAGATGGGCGGCAGCGTGTATGCCAGATCTGCCGGTTTGGAGACACGGAACCACGACTGCTTATAGACACTGGGACCATAATCATGGGCCGAATAGACCAGTTTGCCCGGTTCTGACAGGCGCACGGGATATTTCGTCGCCCCTTCCAGGTTTCCACCCCACCAGTAGGAATCGCCTTGATAGACATCGATTCCCTCGACGATAATGAGCCACTGTGGATTGACGGCGAGAATGGCATTGCCAGCCTTTTCTGCCGCCAGGCGCCAATCGGTAGTGGGATTGCCACTACCCCAGGTAGCCGGGCTATGCGGCTCGTTGTCCAGGTCCGCTCCGATGATGGTCGTGTTTCCCTGATAGTGTTTTGCCAGCATCACCCAGTCCTGAATCCACCGCGCCTGAGACACCTGATTGGTGTACCACAAGGCAGTTCGCTGGTCGGCAGTGGGATCATGACGATCCAGGATGACCTTCAAGCCAACAGTATGAGCGCCCTCTATAATCTTATCCATGAGTGCCAGACCCTGAATGCCCTTGAGATCAGGGTTCAGTTGGTAGTTGATTCCCTGTGGCTGGCTGCCCGGATCGAAGAGCTGATCGGTGAAAGGCAGGCGAAGCGTGTTGAAGCCCGCCTGGACCATCTGCTTGAGCATATCTTGCCAGTTGCGCATCCCTAAGCCATGCGGGGCAAAACTACTGGTCTCAAAGCCAAACCAGTTGACGCCGGTGAGCGTGACCTGGCAGCCCGAGGAGGCATCCACCAGTTCACTGTGAAAGGTTTTGAGGAAACCTACCTGATAACCTGCCCGGCACGGCCCGGGGGCCTTCTTTGTAACAGGAGTAGAAGTTTTTGTTGCAGGAGTATGAGAGGCTTTTTTCAAAACGGTAGTAGCAGTAGGCGCACAAGCAGTCAGGATCAGTGTTCCCAAAATCAAGAGAGGCAATATTCTCCTCGCCTGAGTACCTGCTATGCGGGGACGTCTCATATGACTCTTCCTTTCAATACGATTTCAATATCATATAGAAGTAATAGGGGCTTCCAGGTGCCTGGAAGACCATTTAGACAATCACAAGTATACACAGTTTTATCTCTGGCATACCTGGAAAACGCCTTATTAGCTCAAGGCTAGAATCTCAAGAGCATGAGGATAGATAGCTGTTGATATTGCTAAGATACATGTACAATCAGTGTATGAGATATATATCTAGAAGCAAGCTAGTGATTTAAGCTTGCTCAGTTTTCCAGGCGCCCGATTCTCCTCGACCTCTCGTTCAGGAGGAAAGTTGTGTGCCTTTCCGTCAGAAAAGCGTTGACGATGCCTGGCAAACAACTATTGTAAGCCATATTTGTGGAGATTCATGAGATATTGTTTACATCCTAAAAATCCACACGAGAATAGAGAGCCAATTATTTCATCATCAGGCAGCTCCAATATGGCTCCATCCGGCGCCTCCACGCGCCTGATGCCGGTCGCTGTAGGAGAACATGTGACCTGCCAGGTCTGTAAATATTTACTACAAGGAGCGCTGCTCGGTGATTGTCGTGTGATCAGGTGGATCGGCTCCGGTACCTTTGGCGATGTATATGAGGCTGAACAACTGCCGCCATTAAACAGGCGAGTGGCAATTAAGGTTATGCACGAATGTGTTGCTGAGGGTACATCGACCGACCTCTTTGCGCGCGAAGTGAGTACAATCGCCGTCCTGGATCACCCGAACATTTTGCCGGTCTTGCGCGTAGGGATGATCGAGGATGGGCGCTGCTATCTTGTGATGAAGTTTGCGGCACACGGTTCTCTGCAAAATTATTGCCGGTCGACTTCCCAGGATAGGTCCATCCTACCGGCGGCCCTGCCTGTCGAGATGCCGGTTTTCTGCCAGAGTAGTATCTCCCGGGAAACCATAGCGATGCCGGAGGTAGATGAGCAGTTTGCGGTAGAACTCGGGCAAGATGAAGCAGCAGGTACATCCATAGTGTCAAACCCTGGCAAGCCATCCGTGATGACCCCTCAGCAATTATTGCCCTATGTAGAGGGTGCCGCGGCTGCCCTGCAATATGCACATGAACACGGGATCATTCACCTGGATGTGAAACCGGCTAATTTATTGCTGGATAGCGAAAATCGCATCATGCTGGCCGATTTTGGTGCCTCAACGTTCTTAGAGGGTTGTACGCATGCCTCGTTGCATACCTACGTAGGCACCCCTCTCTATACGGCTCCAGAGCAATGGCTGGAGCAGCCACGCGCCGCCAGCGACCAATATGCGTTGGCGGTAACCTGCTACCAGTTGCTCACAGGGCGCCCTCCTTTCACAGGTAGCTTGTATGCGATCATGCTTGGTCACCTGCAAACGTCGCCGCCTTCTTTCCGTGAGTTTAACCCACTCATCCCTCCACAAGTCGAGGCTGTGATCCTGCGCGCGCTTGTGAAGGAACCCGCTGAACGTTACGAGGACATGCTCACCTTCGCACGCGCATACCGGGAAGCGCTGGAGGATGCTACCAGAGCACAAACAGATGCTGAAGAACCGAAGCCGAGCCGGGCGCCTATGATCAGGAGTACACCGAGGCGCGCAAAAAGAGGGAGAAAACTGGCGCCGATCATAGTGCCGGTATTATTGCTGCTTCTACTTCTATTGGGGAGTGCTCTGGGATGTATGCGAGTTACAAATCCCTGTTTTTTAGGTATCTGCCCTGCTATGCGATTAAGCAATAACGAGGTAAACATTATCAATGATGCGACGCAGGTGGTGAAAATCAGCAATCCGGGTTCAGCCAACCTGCAGTGGCAGGCAACTCAACTAAATAATTTCTCATGGCTGGCAGTTTCACCGGTAAGAGGAATAGTCGCGCCGGATAAAACAGGTTCGTTCACCCTGACAACGCATACAGCCGGTTTGCAGAATGGTCAATACATTGACATCGTGCGTGTAACGGGCAGGAATGTGGCGGCGCAGGATGTACAGGTGATATTGAGCGTGCAAAATGGCTTAAGCCAGGTTGCGGTAACGAGTACAGGGCTTAGATTTCTGTGCGAGCAGGGCAGTTTACGACCCTCGTCTCAGATCATAACGATCACGAACAAAAGTGGGCATCGGCTGGATTTCTATACAAGGTACAATGAAAATAGCTGGTTACAGGTAACGCCAGGTCAGGGCAGCCTGGATGATGGAAACTCTATTGATTTGAAGGTCAATGTGGTCATTGTCCAATCTCTGAACCCCTCTACCAATCTGGCAACAGTCTCAGTCATTGGCAAACTGGATAATCAACCAGAACCGGCGCTTCTGCAGTCTTACGATTTTACTCTGACTGTGGCTCAACCACCCGGAGGAGCGACGACTGCGTAATGCCTTTACTACGTTTGCAACACCAACCCTGACTCAAGGGCGACCACGTCATGCTGAGCGCAGGAGCCGAATCCCTGGGGCCATGGGTGCAGATTCTTCCCCGTTCGCTCCACTCAGGGATTCGGCTCCTGCGCTCAGCATGACAGGGCCTGAACCACTCCGTTTCCTACGACAGCGGCCACTGATAGGCGTTCTGAATTGCGCTAGCATTTCCGCAGGGATTGCTTGAGCTTGGGGATTGCGGCTTATCCAGTAGAGGCCATTGATAGGCCTTTAACACATTGACCTTGCTCTGATTAATCGTGGTCCAGTCGTTGTTGAGGATGCCGCCGGTATCTCCTGAGTTTGGATTCCATGCCCAGTAAGTGTAGCTGATATCGTTCTTTTTGAGGAATGAGACCAGCGTGCGTTGCCACACTCCCTCGGTATCCTGGCCCATCGACGGTCCGCCGAACTCCCCTACGAATACGGGGGCAATGCCATCCTGTTGCAAATAGGCCCAATGCTTCTCCCAGACCGCAGGTAGCGTATTGACGAGGTCCGATGGCTTGGGAGCCTGGAACCACGGCTGATTGTAGACACTGGGGCCGTAATCATGAGCCGAATAGACCAGCTTGTCCGATTCCGACAGGCGCACCGGGTACTTCGCTGCCCCTTCGAGGTTTCCACCCCACCAGTAGGAGTCGTTTTGGTATTGATCGATTCCCTCGACGATAATGAGCCACTGCGAATTGACGGCGAGAATGGCGTTGCCGGCCTTTTCAGCGGCCATTCGCCAATCGGTGCTGGGGTTGCCATCGCCCCAGGTAGCCGGGCTATGCGGTTCGTTGTCCAGGTCTGCCCCAATGACGGTCGTGTTTCCTTTATAGTGTTTTGCCAGCATCACCCAGTCCTGGATCCACTGCGCCTGGGACATGTGGTCGGTATACCATAACGACGGGCGCTGGTCGGCGGTGGGATCATGACGGTCGAGAATCACCTTCAAGCCATCGTTATGGGCACCCTGGATAATTCGATCCATCAGCGCCAGTCCTTTCAACCCTTTCAGGTCAGGGTTCAGCTGGTAGTTGATCCCATTCGGCACGCTGCCCGGGTCGAAAAGCTGATTGGTGTATGGCAAGCGAATGGTGTTAAAGCCGGTCTGGGCAATCTGCTTGAGCATATCTTGCCAGTTGCGCGCCCATAGCCCATGCGGGGCAAAAGTACCGGTCTCAAACCCGAACCAGTTCACCCCTGTGAGTGTTACCCGGCATCCTGCTGACGCATCCACCAGTTCACCATGAAAGGTACTGAGGTAACCTGCTTGATAACCACGTGGACAGGCCGCGCGAACTTCGCCCATCTCAGAAATGGAGCTTTTGGCCGAAACAGGTAAAGTAGTGAAAAGTATCCAGGCAGTCAAAATTACCATTCCCAAATGCAGTGGAGGCAGCATACTTCTCCACCAGGAACCTACGGTACAGAAACGTCTCATTTCACTCTTCCTTTCCAGGCAATCTAGAAATTGTAAGGGAGATTCCTAATCCGAAGCTCTGGCTAGATACGAGCATACGTATGTGAAGACATGCTGTTGTCTGTATCCAACCAGGTCTTTTCCAGCACAGGCCGCATTATCTCTGTTTCGATGGCAACAGTACCTTGTCCTGAGTATGTCAGGAGACGAACAGATCAACCGGTCCTACAGTGCTCATTTTGCGGGAAAATGATTGTTCTTCCAAAAAGCTGATCAAGTGTGAAGACAAAAGTATCCCAAAAGCCTTTATTTCATGCACCCAGCACCCAACACCGGCTATGACCGAGGCTCCAACAATGAACACACGCTGGTACTCTGTTGGAATTCACTGCGCTGAGTTCCGTGCTTGATGAAGAAACAGCAAACAGCGCAAGCTTGTGACAAGTATAAACTATTTTACTCCAAGTTTGCTTGGAAAGTGCCCTTTAATCTCAATACATTCATCTCATGGATGTGAGAATTATGAAAACGAGAGAGCCACCGTTCTTTATATGACTGAGTGCGAATTGGTATTAGTGTTCCCATTTGTTAATTTCCCGCAACACCCACCACCAATTGCCAGAAAAATACTGCTGCGGACTTAATACATCTTGCGACTTAGAAAAATACACCTTTAAGACTAATGAAAACAAACCTTGCTGGTATATCCTTTGAGTAGTCGATGATGCGCTTGAATCAGATGTTAAGACTTTCTTTATAGCAAAGGAGAATTTATGGAGGCAACTTCTGTGCTGCACGCCAACCATCTGAAAAAATACTTTGGCTCAGTGAGAGCTGTAGAAGACGTGTCCCTGGACGTCCAAAGGAATGAAATTTTCGGTTTCCTGGGGCCAAACGGAGCAGGCAAAACGACAACCATCAACTTGCTGCTTGGTCTAACCTATGTCACTGCCGGTACAATCACAATCTTAGGCAAAGAGGTAACTCCTCAACATACTGCCGTCTTGCGACGTGTAGGTACAATGGTAGGCAGTCCTGAACTGATGCTTTCCTTTTCCGCACGCAGAAACCTTCAACTACTTGCTTACCTCTATCCTGAGATACCAGCTCAGCAGCGCATCGAGGAGGTGCTGGAACTGGTAGATCTGCGAGAGACCACAAACCGCCCGGTACGGACCTTCTCATCAGGTATGAAACAGCGGCTAGGCCTGGCTCTGGCGTTATTTAATAAACCTGAGCTATTGATCCTGGACGAACCAACAAATGGTATGGACCCGGCGGGTATGCAAGAGGTACGTTTGCTTCTGCGCCGATTGTCGGAACAAGGTGTGACAATTTTTCTTAGCAGCCATTTACTGCATGAAATGGAATTGCTGTGTGATCGTGTAGCTGTAATTCAACGCGGTCAAATTATTGCTCAAGGTAAGGTTACCGACCTGCTGCCTAAACAAACAATTGTTCAGGTGCGTACTGCGCTTCCGCAGCAGACGCTCCAGGCCCTTCGGGATCTTCCCGACGTCAGGCATATACAGTCCAACGCCTCTTTTATTGAAGTGCAAGGCGTTTCTAGCGAGCAAGTAATGTCTTTCCTGGTAGCTCGCGGTCTAACACCCCAGGAAGTGAGAGTCAATCACCCTGATTTAGAGAGCGTCTTCCTGGAACTGACACGGTAAAGAATTTAGAACAGTATCCAAAGAGAAGTATCTACATAACAAGCTAGGAGGATAACATGTTCTGGCATATCCTACATATGGAAAGCGACAAAGTTTTTAAACGCCGTCTACTCTGGATCGGCCTGACCATAGCAATTTTGCCCATGATCATTGCTTTTATTGCTTTCTTCAACGTCGACCGGAGCGTATCCTTCTCCGGTTACTGGGTCTGGCCTGGCGGATTCACCAGCGCATTGGCCTTTGCTAACGGCTATTCGCCAGGCTATGGTTACGCTGCTTATCTGCTGGCTGTAGTAGTAGGGCTAGTAAACGCTCAGGAATACTCATGGCGCACTATGCAACTCTGGCTAGGCCATGGTATCTCACGCCCTCTCCTTGTGCTTGCCAAATTTGTGACAGCATTGGTACTCGTCCTACTGGTTACACTGGCCTTCCTCCTTACAGGTGGTCTGGTCTCCTTATTACTTACCTTCCAACTTCATAGCAGTGCTGATCACAATGTTCTCGACGTTGCCCAACTCCTGCTCAGCTACCTGCGTACCTGTTATGGGCTGCTGCCCTATGTCGCGTTGACTTTTCTGCTTGTCGTGGTAAGCCGCTCAGCGGCAGTTGCTATCAGCGGAGTAGTGCTGTTCATGCTGGCAGTAGAACTTCCTCTTACTGCTCTACTGCCTCTGCTTGGCAAGGGCTATGCGCAGGCAGCACAATTTCTTCCTGCCGGGCTTGCCAATACGATGAACCAGCAAAATTACGCGGCGGCTCATCTTTCCACACCTACCCTCCTTTCCACTGATCACCTTAGCCCGGCCATTGCTGCTACATGCATCGCAGTGTATACTCTGGTTTTACTCGGCATCTCGCTCTGGATCTTCGAGCGTCAAAATTTGTCAAACTAAGTTAGTTGCTATCTCTTCCATCAATCAGACTAGAAAGGATAGGCGCTCTCATATGTATACCCATGACATCGGTACCGCGTCCCCTGGTGAGTCTGTTGCCTATTGCGAGAGCATATATCGCCTGCTCCACAAAGATTGCAGTCTGCATGTTAATATGGAGACCCGCATCGCCAGCCTGCTACACGAGCAACCACTCACCATTCTTACGCAGCAACAATTTACCCGCAACGAATGGCTCCTGCTGCTCGTCCTGCTGCACAATTATCCCTATTATGCGCCCCATGAAATGCTGCTGGCCAGTATCACCTGCCTATCGGTTGAAGAGTGCCGCAGGCGCCTTCAGGATGCGCGCCGGCTAGGAACCGAGGAACTGCGGCGCGAGCTTAAACCAGTCTATCGAGCGATGTGCCATATTCGTGCTAAGCTCAGTAAGTTACATCCCGATTTAAAAGTCTCGCTTGTACGCGATATCGGCTACCTGCTCACCGCACCTCTTCAAGGAGACCACGCTGTATCGCAAAGAAACATTCAAAATGAGGAAAGCGATTCATTGAATGAATGGTGACCAGGTAGCTACATCCTGCATTTCACGGCATGACAATCACGTGTTACTCTTGTTTATCATCTAGCATGCTTTGCGATAAACAAGAGTAACCACTTCCTCCTGAGCTAAAAAACCTGTTATACTGTAGATAACTGAAGAGGGCTATCCCACACAGTCGAAGGAGTTAATCATATGCACCTCAACTTCATATCTTTCCAACGACTGCAATGGAAGTTGATGTTTTCGTATGTTCTCCTTACACCGATTGTGCTGCTCGTCATTGAATTTCTGCTATTCGTAGTGACACTTGTCATCATTGAACTCTTCTTCGTCCCCTCACTGGTACTCTATGGCCTGCAACAATACCAGCCTCAGCTCAGTCCCTTCTTTGCGCATAATGGCATGCCTGATCAGCAAGCTTTAGCATTGTGGTTGAAGCATCCAATAGGCAATCCTTCTGGATATCAACCTGAGTTTCGCGTCATTGTGGATAAGGATGGACGAGTGATTGTTTCCAGCAATGACAAAATCATATCATCAGGCATTCTACTGGAGCCACTTCTCCCATCGGAGGCTGCGGCAAACCTGCGACAAGTATTAGCAGGCAAAGGCGATAACCAGGGTATGGTGAGCAAAAGCTCGAATGGCGCAGTTATCGCCATGGTCCCGATCAGGGGAGATAACAGCAGGGTTGATGGTGCTCTTATCGACGATACCGGGCCTAACGTCTATATGCAAGAAGCAAAGTACTGGCTCGGCTACGACTCGGCCTATATCTTCATCACTGCGGGCGCTTACACCTTCTTTGCGGTTGTCATTGGCATGATCAGCGGTTTTTTCACCGCTCGCACCATTACCCGCCGTTTCAATACCCTGGCTGTCGCTGCCGACAATTGGAGCCAGGGCGATTTTTCAACTTTTGTACAGGATGACTCGCGCGACGAACTTGGACAATTATCTCGCAAGCTGAATCGCATGGCCGAGCAGCTACAGAACCTTTTGCAAACTCGCCAGAAACTTGCTATCGTCGAAGAACGCAATCGATTGGCACGCGACTTGCATGACAGCGTTAAACAACATATTTTTGTCATTGCCTTGCAGGTCGGAACAGCAAAACTATTGCTGGATAATGAACCGGATATAACCGGAGCTCAACATCGCCTCGTGGAAGCCGAACATGTTCTACAGTATGTGCAGGAAGAACTGAAAACATTGATCCATGAGCTACGCCCAATCGCGCTGGAAGGGAGAGGACTCAGGCCTGCCTTGCAAGAGTTGATTGAGCAGTGGGAACGTCAAACCGGTATTCAGGCCTCGCTCTCTATTGAAAGCGAGCAGGCGCTCCCTGTACTTGTGGAGGAAGCCTTATTTCGCGTAGCGCAAGAAGCACTCTCGAATGTAGCGCGTCACAGTCAAGCCACCTCTGTCCAGGTGCGACTGGTAAATGAGGCGGATCGAGTTACTCTCTCGATCATCGACAATGGTCAGGGCTTCGATGCTACAGCGGCCGAGAGAAAGGGTATCGGTCTTTTCTCAATGCAGGAACGGATGCAGGCTTTGGATGGCGATGTAAAGATAGAGAGCCAGCCTGGGAAAGGAACGCGGGTCTTTGCTTATTGTGCCAGAGAGTTTAGTGAGAGCAAGAAAGGAGAGGGGTGCCGGCCGATCATACTAGAGTAGTGTTCTGAGGCCGGCGCCTGGTATTGAGCCAGGATGGAACAGATTACGATTCTAATCGCCGACGACCATACCCTCGTCCGGCAGGGTATCCGTACCTTTTTAGAAGTACACCCCGACTTCTCGATTATAGGTGAGGCCGATTCAGGTGAGGCTACTGTACACCTGGTTGCCGAGCTAGTTCCCGATATCGTCCTCATGGACCTGGTCATGTCGGGCATAGACGGCGTAGAGGCGACCCGGCAGGTCAAGCGGGTTAGCCCACATACTCAGGTAATCGTCCTCACCTCCTATGATGAGGACGAATACATCTTTCCGGCTCTACGAGCAGGAGCTCTTTCGTATATCTTAAAAGATGTGAGTATTAACGAACTGGCCGAGACGATTCGCAAAGCGGCGAGGGGCGAGTCGGTTTTACATCCACGGGTCGCGGCACGGGTTGTTCAGGAATTGCACCACGAATACAAGGAGATTCCCAGCCTTTTCTCGGAACTCAGCACGCGCGAGCTAGAAGTCCTGCGTCTCATTGCGAGCGGATTGTCCAATGCCGCTATCGCCACTAAATTGGTGATCAGTGAAAAAACGGTGAAGGTTCACGTCAGTAACATTCTAAGCAAGCTACATATGCTTGACCGCACACAGGCAGCAGCATTTGCCTGGCAGCAAGGATTGATGCGTCGAGAAAACCCATAACTCAGGAAGATTAAAAGCACCTATGGGAAAGGATGGGGTACGATGTTCTGCATATCAGGCTCAAAATCATCCTCTCGATGGCCTGCCGTTCGCGGCACTGTGCGGAGACGCGGCAGGCCAAAAACACGTTCCTTTTTCCACCCAAAGTCTATTGGCAGAAGTCCTGGCACAAGCACGCAAACCGTTTTAAGCCCGGAGCGAGCCTGTTCATTGCTCGTTTGATCCACCACAATAACATCCATCCCCAGTTGCATCATCATCCCAATGCAGGCCATCAGGTCATCGCGCAAATCCTGGTGACGTGGCCAGAAAACTTGCCAATCACGATATGCTTCCTCTATGGAACAACTCGTAGGATTTTGATAGAGGAAATCGACGTATGACGCCATTTCTGGCGCTGTAAAGAGGAGAGAATGGTGTTCTAATGCCGTCACTTTCGAAAAGTCTTGTACCATTGCTTGTATCTGCGCGAGCTTGCTTTCTATACGCAGCAACGTGTCAGGAACATAGCAAGTAAGCTCGCAGAGCGCGCCACGAATGGCATCTTCTGGGTTCAGCCCTGCTCCGGCTGCCACCAAAAGATTTGCTAGCCCTGGTTCCTTCCGTTTTGCAACGGCCAGGATCGATGGGATGCGAATATCGTAACGTGTATCGAACAGGTGAAGTTCGTAGCCTAATTTTTCTATACCCTCCAGCGCGCTTAAGGTCTCCAGGCTATGGCTACTCTGGGGGTCGATTTTCGGAGGAGCAAGTCGCGCATACCAGGTCATGAGAAAGGCATCACGCTCGATCAACTCGATTAAGCCATAGAGAATAGCTTCTTCAAGGCAGGAACCGGTGGCACAACCGCTTGAGCACCCTTGAACAAAGTTGGTCTTCAGATGGAGATGATTCATGTAATAAGCAAGCTGCTCGGGCACTAAAATGGGGCGAGCTCGTTGAAAAGAATAGCCCCACACCCATGAAAGCTGCATTTCAGGCGAAAAAGGCAGATACTCAGAGGTCATCTGGTAAAACTCTGGCCGGTATAAGCCGCAGGTGCGTGGGTCGAGAGCCATAGGTGAGAGATGCTCATAGCTATCGTAGACAGTTGAGACCTTGCTGCGCGGCATCAGGCCGCAGAAACGTTCGATAGCTTCTAATAGTCCCAGATACAAACTCTGGTAATAACTGTTGCCATGCCCACTCCACATAATCGTATGTATGCCATGTTTGCTTCTCATGTCAAACTCTCCCAACACAGGGGAAGCAAGCGTATGTCCAATTTCAGACACCGACCCATGTCCTACCACCCCGCAAAGTGGATTTATCAACCCCTCTACCGGTAATGCGTAATCAGTGGCCTTCACAAGCCGGTAGTTGGAAGGATTGTGCTTGGGCCGCGATTCGAGTTGAAACCAGGCCATTTCAGAGCTATCGAGTGGCAGGGTTGTGCAAACGGTACAGGAGGAATCCTGTATCAAGTAAAGTTGAGAAAGTTTCAACGTCTCAAGATCGAGTGTATAGAAAGGAAAAACTCCGTTCCTGGAATCTGTTCCAGCTTGCTCCAGGGCATGCAGCAAAATCTGCCATATGGCATCCAGGGCAAAAGTCGTTATTCTTGGATTATATCCATTAACCGCGACTTGCTGCGCCCGCACAATGGCCCGTTGTTCATCTTTATTGCGATTATTGAACCATCGCCGCGACAGGCAATTGGGACAAGGAGAAGCAGGCAGGGTGGGTATATATAATGGGCCAAGAATGGCATGTGTGCGGAAGAGCTTCACCGGGTACGTCACTTTGCCTTTCCAATACGGCACTTCCTTCAAGATTGCCCCATGATCTTTCAAGCCAAGCACCTCGAGGTCGATAATCAGTCCAGGTAAGTTGGAGCGATCTAAGATATCTGGCGCGCCCATTTCATTGAAGTGTTCCGTCAAAGACCGCTGGATGACGGAAAGAGCCTTATCGGGCAACTGATCAGTTGAACTGACATTGATACGCGTATTCGAGCGCTGACCTACTTGTAACAAAATCACACCCCCAATTCTGGCAGATAATGACGAATACGAATCATTGGCAAAGGCGCCTGTCTGGATGCAACAGAGAAGGCGGGCGCCAGGACAGGGACCAGCCACTGCCCCTCCAGCTACAAATCCGCATACAGGCTCTCCTTTAAAAAGGTAAGTATTTGCTGCCAGGAATCCGCAGCTGCTGCCGCCTGCATCGCGGGTGTACCACCAAAAGCAATCAGCATTCCTGGCATAGGTGAAAGTGTAATCATGGGTGGAAGGGAAGGAAGACCATAGGGAAAACAAACAAAATGGCCCGCTCCGGCATAGCTGAGATGCCTGTAGGGATAAGGATGATCGTGGCGGCGCAGCCGGTCCATCACTAGCTCAGCAAACACTGCTGATGGCCAGAGCTGGTCTTCTTGACCTGATAGTAAAAGAACAGGCCCCTGGATATTTTCAACGGGAATAGTCGCATCCGCAACCTGCTTGCTTCTCTTTAGTGTTTTAAGAAAAGCGGGTGTGCTGGCAAAGGGTCTGCGGCTTAGCCACTTTCCCCAGAACAGCACCATACCGAAAAAATTCGGTTTATAAGGGACGTAGGGAAGAGGCTCGCCATGATATGTCCAGGAAGGCAACGAAAAATCGCTGCTATTGCTCTTGACTCCACCATACACAATCGCACTGGGCGAGCCAGCAATCACAGCCCGAATGGCAGGGATTGTCGCGCCGAGCAGCAAAGCGAGTTCACCCCCGCGTGATAGGCCAATGACAGCTATCTTTTGAGGAACCACTCGCTCCTGATTCTGCAACCAATGAACAGCCTTTTCAAAATACTCAAGTGGTATATTTACCAGTTCGCCGGGCAAATCTTCCAGACCAAAATAGGCGAGAGCAAGCGCCGCGTAGCCACGTGATGCCAGAAGAGCCGCAGCATTTTCATGCATGCCACCATCTGAGCCATTGAGAACAATGACAGCAGGATGTGGAGCGGGATCAGCCGGTAGAAAGAGTGTGCCTACCAATCCCTCATCCCGCAACGGTACCTCCGCGACACCCTGAGCAGCAAATACTCTCTTGATACTCTTGCTTGCTACCTCAGTCCCATTCACTTCCGCGGTAAGATTCACAGTCAGCGGGGTCGGTTTAGACTTGACGAAAAAAGTCGGGCGCTTCGTTTCCTGGGGAATCATCGACCAGAAAAACCCCATGGCATCAATTCCACTATAGGTACCATCGATGGGTTCCTGGGTACTAACATCGACACATCCATGAGAATCTGCAACAAACGTCGCATTGGAAGACCATTTTCGTAAGGAGCCATCCTGCGTTTCCACGCGTATAGTAACCGGCGCTCCAGGAGATAGGTTGGAGAGCCGAATACTTACCTGCTCATCAATGAGCGATATATCAGGGGTGACAGAGAGAATAGCTGTGGTGGCTACGTTTTTACTGATTTCCATCATCTTTCTCATTTCCAGGTTCTAGATTATGCCGGCACCGGCCAGATGGCCCTTGCCTTTAAACCATCAGTACTCGCTGGAGCAATTGGGGCATGGGGGCGATTTTTCTTCTCCCCAGCTCTCTGTAAACCAGTACCAGCGCGATCAAGAGGAATAAACCCAGGGCAATAGGGCCGCCCAGCCAGTATTTTACCAGGAAGAACCAGTAGAAAGCCATCGTCGCAAGGAACCCTCCGGTGATGACAAGAGAAAAGAAACCGTAGATGAGATAAACCCACGTATCCCATCGTGATAGGCCAACATTTCCGCTACCCCTTTTAAGGACTATTTTCAGCAAACCTCGCTGCCAGAATTGGTGGGCTTCTTTGCGCAGATCTGCCATGTTCAGGGCATGACTGAGCATGAAATAGCCATCTAATTCAATAAAAGGGACGAAATTGACAAAGATCATCAGATTAAATGAAAGCAACATCAGGGCGCTGATAGTATGCACAAGACTGTGAACGGGCGTGAATGCCCAGAATAGGCCGAAAGGTATGAGTGAAAGGAAGTTCACGAAGATGCCGGCAAATGCGGCATACACGCGGTACCAGCGATTGTGAAAGAGCATGACATCATCGATCTTACAGTAAGGGAAGATGGTAAGGTAACGCCAGACCAATCCCATCTCGCTTACTCCCCCCCCGAATTTTTTGCAGGTCAGGCCATGCGCTGTCTCATGAATGACCGCGAAAATCCATACCAGCATGATGAACAGAATATAGCTCCAGATACCGCCTTGTTCGGGCCAGATACTGGCAACAATAGATGTCAGGTGAAAGCCGATGAAGATCTCAAGCGCGATGACGCATAGGAGAGCAGGCAGTACGAAAGTCCGAGAAAACATAAACTGGAACCAGGGCAAAAGTTTCTCAAGAATCGAGTCCGGCCGTATAAAAGCAAAACGTCGCCGTAGTAACCCGCGGTTTTCGCGCTTTTTACGCTCCGCGAATGCCCTTTTCAGGTCTTCCAGTTTCGCGGTGTCGGCAGTATTCGCGAGTAGCTGGCGCTTCTCAAGGAGGGCAAATAGCCCTGCCCAGGAACCTTCGTTGAGTGGTCGCCCAAATTCAGCAAGATACTCATCGTTCAACTCTTGCAGCGACCGGCTGCCGTCCATTCTGCTGATGAGAAAATGCTCTTTTACTCCAATACGGTAGAACCAGGAAGTAAACGTATCTTTCAAATAAAAGATCGTTTTTCCCCCTGCGCGCAGGGGTGGCCCAAGGAGAATATCATCGCGTATACATGGCCGAAAAGCAATTTGATACTCGGATTGGATCATGGGGCCACCTCCTGAAATGACAAAGTATTTTCCACTTGCGATGCCTGTTGCTGCTCCTCTAAAGCGCGCATCATCAGGTACGCGAGATAAATCTCGTCTGTAATTGAAACGCCCAGGCGATTGTTCGTCATATGAAGGTAACTGGTGAGAAGAATGCTACAGGCTACGGCAGGTTGATCGGGGATATAAGCCTCACCCTGCGTAGTACGCCCCTGGAAAACCAATTTTCGGTCAGCTACCAGATCATCCAGGCGCTCTTTCAATTCACGAATGTGCGCAATCCACTCACGTTCTACCAGTGTTAAAGCTCCAACCTTGTTTTGTATGACATAGCTTTGTATTTCAGTAAGACGCCGCAGTAAATTTGGAGCAACACGCGCGTACTTCTTTTCGAAGTTCGCAGTGAGGTCAGCGCCTTCTTTGGGCCTGCCATAGTTATCCATCCAATACTTACCATAATTGGCGAGGAACTGAACCACCCGCTGCTCATCTTCTAGCAGCCCAAAACAGAGTGGGAGCGCGAGTTGAATCGAGAGGCCTAACAAGATGGAGCGTACATGCAGGTTCGTCGAGCGAATCAGCTCCATGACGATCTCGCTCGATTTCTCGAAGTGCCATTCCGCGACTTCAATACCATCGGAGCCACCGTAGCGACCATATTCTGGCTCGTAGTCGATATAATGCATGGAGTTGTTGGGCCGAATAGGCATTTTTCCCAAAGCGCCATACACCTCATTCCATTTCTCCACGCCATATTCCGTAATATACATGTCCTTATAGAAGGACTGGGCCTTGTCGTTTTCGGCGCTGTAAAGCGCGGGGCGGCGCTTGAGGTAGCCATTGATGACGTTTTCAGCTTCCCGTTTCACATCTTCTTCCGCGACTCCTTCTTCCACAAGCAGGCGCAGACGAATGTGAGGCCCCTCTTGAAAATACCTGATGAAAAAGTATCGGCGTATCATTCCGCGCTTACGCAAGTCAATCACCAGAGGTTCCAACGCTTCTAGCAGCATTGGGTTAGCGTTGCTGGCATAAAAGATATGGATACTGAGCCATTTCTTCGTAGTCATCACTTCCTCCTCAGAAGCGAGTTCATTTCCCAAACAAACTCGCTGACATACGATTGACCGTTATGTTCAAGCCAGAGCTGCTCGTGTCCAGGTAACATTTCACTGATTACGAGGCGCAACGAGGCGTCGCGCGATAGCGCCTCCAGCAACGCAACGGAGAAATAGTTTTCAAAATCGACATACAAGGGCTTGTATGTCGGCATTTTTCCCCTGGGCGGCGGCTCCTCCGCCTGCGGTGTGGCAAGAAGATCACGGGCGAGCGCAGGCGAGACAAAGACCCTGGCCGGCAAGTTCTGTTGCCGCCGCCAGCGCGCCATACGGAAGAAAAAATCTCCATCGGACTCGCCACTTTCACGTTTGGGGAGAGCGTCTGCCCGTACTCTCCACTGAGCGCGTTGAAGGATAAGGTTTTTATAGCGGAGACGTGGATAATACGCGATCGCAGCGCCGGCATCCTGGCGTTTGACACCATTCCATAAATCGATGAAGGACATGGTGCTGTACGAAAAATTCAATAAGACCTGTTGAATTTCCGGCAACGCCATCGGCATCAAGAAGCCGAGGTACAATGGAATAACTTCTTTGCCCAGGCGCTTTGAGCAGAGACGCAGGCAATTGGCATGTACATCGTCCTGAATAGAGAGGTCATCCAGGGGGATTTGTTCCTCTAGCGGCCTGGTGCTGATATCACCTGGGCAGACAAGCTCATAAGCTGTGACCTGAGGATGCAGATTCAAATTGGTTGCGTCGTAGCCACCTTTCAGCTCCGCAAAAACCGCGCCTGGTGGCTGGAGATGTTTCAGATGGGTACGCAAATCGGCCACCAGGTGATGCCCTTCTTCCACGTCAAGGAAATGGGCGAACCGGGAGAACATCACTGTCAGCCCCATATAGATACGGTTGATAATCAATAATCTCTCTCCATCAACATTGGCGAGATGTGAGAAGAGCGTGTGGGAAGACAGGTTACCTGTATTGCCGGGAATGTACGGGAGCACAGACGAGACGAAATCTTCATCCAGGCGAAGTTCCTTGCTCGCGGGTGGCAATTGCTGATAAGCCTTCTGCATATAATCATCAATTGCTTGCTGCGCCGCGTCAATCATCTCGAATTCTGGCTGCTGAAAGTAGTTGATACGACGTGGCCGTTGCTGCTCTTCGTTCCGTTCCGCCGGCATTACTCCGTTCGCTTGCAGGTACTGTTCGAAGAATCCTTGACGAAACTCATAGGCAAAGGATAGGAAGTCATCACAACGCTGCCCCGGGCCATAGCAAGCCTGGAAGTATCCTCGGGTGACAAGTTTTCTGGGCAGATTGACATCGAGTGCGGGCAATACCTGCTGGAGTTCTGCGAAATTCCGCGCAAAATATTCCCAGGCATGTGCATTGATGCGCAACTTCCGGAAAGGCACGGTTGTATCTTCATAGACCAGCGTGCGCGGAATGGGAGTGTTTGCTTGCCCAAGTTCAGTATAACAGGCGCGCACCTGCTGTTTTATGCGCGAAAATAGCTCGCGCCTTTGCGAGACGGGGGCAGTGGCATAGGTTTCAATAGACCGTTCAATCTCACCGAGCAGTTCAGCGACCCGGTCGGTCACTGGCGTGCCAATTGTTCGCAATCCGCGCCGGTAGCTCGCCAGAGGGTAGGGATTGTGAATATCCTGTTGGAGGTCGGGAATGACGAGCAGTCCAAGGCGTAAGAGATGCTGTAGGTACTCGTCAATTTCTTCTTCCGCTCCCTCATACGCAGAGAGGCTACATATGCTGGTGATGATATCCATGTAACGCACCTTGCGATTGCCCATAAATGAGAGCAGCGCGGTCAGGAGTTTGCCCACGGGCAGATAGAAGACATTTTCGTGTACGGTATCAAGGGAAACCGGTGTCTCTTCTTCAACGTCATTGATATCTTGCATACGACGCAGATACCTGATCCGATTATTATGGATATGGTAGCCTGGAGTGATTTGAACTGGAAGGTCTTTCCTGACCGATTGAGTAGAAACGATCAAGGAAGATAGTTTGGATAAGATCGCCATGTTCAGTCGAATAAAGCTCTTCTTCTCTGTACTATCGATCTTATACGTGAGAACGTGATCGCATTCACCTGTACACGCTTCGATAGTACCGGAGCTGACCGTTGTAAATGTGCTAAAAGGGCTTGTCTTACAGGCAGTACGCAAGAGATATTCGACCAATGAACGTTCAGCAGTACGCGCATTGCGATTGAGTTGGGCATTATCGGACGCGAGATAGGCGTCCATGGCCTGCTCAAGCACCGGGCTTGAGAGGAGGATTCCTTTACGAAAGTCCTCTTCATTCACCAATTGCTTGAGTACAGCTCGTTTCTGACGTATCTCCTGCTGGAACAATTCTGAACCTTTTGCGAAGACGTGTTGGTAGCGTTCCCAGATATCAGCCCACTCCTCCAGCCATTCACGTGTAGGAGAGGAAAGCCCGACAGCAAGACCCCTGATGGCTACGAAGTCGGTAAACTGGCGCATATTAAAAACATCGCGCTTCAAATTAATCAGTTTGCGCCTCATCGATACCTGTTCTTTGCAAATATTCACTTCTTCATGCAAAGCGTCAACGAGCCGGTCTTTACGCTCTATAAGCGCCTGCTCGAGTGTCAATAGCGTCTCTATCCACACGCCCGTTTGTTCAAAGCGTAAATCGTCCACCACATTCATAGGTAATCCCCCTACACGGAGCAGGAAACGGGGTGTGATGATACGCTGAATATATGTGGACTCAGCCTTTTGAATGAACACTGCCATAGGTATCTCCTCTTCTAAAAAGGTTATTCGTTCAAACACGGGTGAGAAGCCCCACCCCTGGGGCAGGATGAATCTGGCCCCCACCTTCCCTCACTGGATGAAGAGGCTAGAAGAACTGGCCCGCGAAGTTCCCATTGCTGGCCGGCCCATTTCCTATCATGAGAAAGAGAAATGATCGCTGATCCGTCCCATCGAGGCCAAGAGCCGCATTGAGTGCGATGTTGTCAAAACCGAGAGCAGCGCCACAGTTAAAAGAGAGAGATGTGGCGGCCATGTAGATGCTCTGCGCCATGAGACCAACTTCGGCATTGATAATGCGCACTCCGCGATTGCCATATATCTCCAGCATCCTTTCCGGCCTGCCAACGATAACGACTAAAGCGGCAATTTCGGAAAGGTTATAGTTCTGTAAAAAGTAATTCTCCTGGAGGAAGAGGGAAAAATCCTGCTTCACTACGTGCCAGAGCGAGTGACGTTGCCAATCATAGGCATAGACCCCCTTTTCCAACCCACTTACATTGTTGACAAACGCCATCAAGCGCGTGAAATGCGGCAGGCCATCGTTCGCTTTGAGGTCTGACCTATAGCTTCCGCTGGCCGAGGCAAAATAGAGCAACGTGGAGAACTGCTCCAGGGTAAGCGGTACATGACTGGAAAAACGCCCAAAGCTGGACTTACGTTTTTGAAATGTGTCTATGATATTTTTCTGCAATAGATCTCTAGCAGGCTCAGGAAGAACTATCTTCACGCCGGAAGTTGCGAACTCATCACAACTTGCCTGGTAAGCGTCTTTGCTATCTGGTCGCCGTTCATCATCAATCAAAGCAGCTTGATGCACCTCTTCTACCCACGAAAATCTGATAAGTTCCTTCGAGCGCTGAAAGCTCTTTTTGTCTACTAATGGCCCCTGGAGCTTTTCGACAGGAGCAGGCGCGATACCCTGATTACTGAGCGCCACGTCCAGGGGGAGTGGTATTACAGCAAAGACACTTTCGAGGAAGGTTTCCAGCCCAAGCATACGATTACATTCTTCATCTGGAAACCAGAAAAGGAACGGGAAGTCCGAGCCAAACCCGATTGCCATTAGACGCAAAGAACAGAGCAAAGCCCCTAAATCTTCTGTCACGACATGATAACAAAAGGAATTGTATTTAAACGAATTTTTCCAGAAATTGAGCGATATGAAGAGGAACTGGTTGGTACTCATGGCCGCAGGATGCTCCCCGAGAGCTGCCTGGATTCGCCTGGTAATATCGCCTGTGTAGAGGCGAGCCATGGCGTGATGGCCATTATCGTAGTGATAGATGCCAGGTTGCAATGGCCCTCCTGCTCCACAGGCCCAGAAGATTTCCGTGGGATACATTCCGCCACCAGAAGCGGTCCCACGTCCAAGGGTGGCACGAAAGTATTTGGCTCGCTCGAACGCATCACCATTCCAGTTCACATCCAGACGACGATTGATAGCGCCATGTGCCAGCAGCAGAATGGTGGAAAATTCTTCATATGTCAGGCGTTTGTGAGCCGTTGGGAGCTTCTCCATACGTTCCAACGCAGTAGCCATTGAGGAAAACGCCGGCGGAAAGGCAGCGGGCAGAGGGATTCGTTCTACATCCTGGTAAATCTTGAAACGAGAGGGCTGATCATCCCAATTGGGATGAAAATCCTTCGGTTCCATAGCATTTCTCGCGCGCCGGAAGACAGCTTCTAAGTAATCTCTACTGGTCTGGATATCCTGGTTCACCATGATAATTTCCCTCTCTGGCGAGGACAGGCACAAGGCGCTGTCCCTACTGCTCAATAACAGGTTTTTATGGAAATGGATGAGGAATAATATCCTCCATATGGAGTTCAAAATCAGTTTCTCGATAGCCCATGGCACGCGGAACTGTACGAAGCCGCGGAAGTCGCCCGACACGTGCCTTGTGCCAGCCAAAGTCAACGGGTAGGAGTCCGGGTACAATCACACAGACAGTGCACAGCCCGCTACGAGATTGTTCTGGGCAGGTCTGATCAACGACGATCACGTCCATCCCCAGCTGCATGATCTTCTCAATACAGAAAAGCACATCGTCACGCAGGTCCTGGTTGTGCGGGCGCATATCTTCCCAATCACGATAGCTTTCTTCTAAAGAGCGGCATACCGGGTTCTGGAAAAGGAACCTGTCATGTACTTCCATTTCGGGAAGGCCATGGAGCAATGAATGATGTTTTAATTCCTGAATTTTAGAAAAGTCCTGCATCATTTCGCGCGCGGCCTGTAGATTTTTTTCTACCCTTTGGGAGAAATCAGGAACAAAGCAGGCGATTTCACAGAGCGCGCCTCGCACAGCATCTTCAGGCTCAAAACCGGCTCCGGCAGCGAGACAAATGTTACCCAGCCCTGGCGTCCTGAGTTTCGCGACACCCAAAATGGAAGGAATAGGTATATCGAGGCGCATATCAAACAGGTAAAGATCATAGCCGAGCTTCTCAATACCTTCAAGAACAAAGAGGGTCTCCGGGCTAGAACAACTGCGCGGATCAATTTTGGGTGGCGAGAGCCTGGCGTACCAGGTTAGCATAAAAGCATCGCGCTCGATAAGTTCCAATAACCCATGGAAAATAGCCTCTTCAAGATTACTCCCCACAGCACATCCGTTGGAGCATTCCTGAACGAAGGCAGGACGATCAATGTGATAATCCAGGTAATAGACGAGTTGTTCCGGCACGAGAATTGGTCTGGCTTGCCGGAAAGAGTATCCCCATACCCAGGGTATTTTCAACTGCGGTGTGAAAGGCACATAAAGCGGAAACTTCTCTCGATAAAGGATTTCTTCATACACTCCACACTCACGCGGGTCAAGAGCATCAGAGCCGAGATTTTCATAGCAATCGGTAACAGCAATGCCTTTCCCATGTGATGAATGCCCGGCATAACGCTCTATTCCTTCTAAAAATCCCAGATATAAGCTCTGGTGATACCGGTTTCCATGGCCGCTCCACCACGCTTCGTGGCTGGCAAATCTGCTGCGCACATGGAAAACACCTGTCATTGGGGCCGAAAGCGTGTTTTTCAAGTCGGCATAAACATCTGGCCCAAGAACACCACAGAGAGGATTAAGTAAACCTGACACAGGCAAATCATACTCTACCGCTTTGACAAGGCGATACGTGGAAATATCGGGTTTTGGGCACGAAGATAATGCTATCGTGGCTGCCTCAGGCGTATCAGGGGTGAGCGTTGCACAGATAGGACAGGAGGAATCCTGTAGCAAATGGTAGCGGGCAAGTGAGAGTGTGTTTAGATTGAGGACGTAAAAAGCATATTCACCATTTGTGGGAACAGTTGGCACATGACGAAGTGCTTTAACCATTGCCGCCCAGATACTGTCTAAGACGAAAGGCGTCAAAAATGGATTATGCCCATGGGAGATGAAGTGCGGCGAGTAACGGAGCGTTATCTGCTCCTCTTTAGGTCTATTGCTGTACCAGCGCCTCTCTATACAGTGCGGGCAGGGGTTATCAGGCCATGTTGGAATGTAAAGCGGGCCAAGTATCAGGCGGTCATAAAAGAGCCTGAGCGGGTAGGTTATTCTTCCTTTCCATGCAGGAGCAGGCTGTGTAACTGCTTCAAAATCTTCAAGCCCCAGCAGGCCCAGACTAATGGTCAGATCAGAGATACTGGCAGGAAGTTCCAGGTCATTCCAAAGGTTCATGCGTTCGATCAATCCCTGCTTGATGCGCGCTAAGTCCTCGTCTGATGAAGAAACAGTCGAAGAAATTTCAAAGTGGATGCTGGTTCGCTGCTCCAGATCTAACAAAGTTACTACTCCGTTCTTCAATAAAGGCTATGACCAATTCGCGAGATAAAAAGGGACACAACATGTAAGTAAGCCTGCAAAGTTGCACTACGAAATTTCTATGAAGCGCCGCTTGCGATAAATTCGACTCTGATTTGCCGGTGAGGGTAGTTCTTCTCGATTGAGAAGAACTACCCAGGAACCTCATTATGGAGAAGCAGCAGGAACTGGACCTTTTCACGACCCTCCCGGTGGGGATTGAAACTAGCAATTAACCACTACTGCTGCTGCTGGTAGCATAACAACTACAGGCGCTACAACTGCAGCTACAGCAGCTACTACAGCTACAACTACTCGTAGCAGTTGTGCTACCACAGCTACAGGAACAGGAACAGGAGCCAACATTTTGTTGTACATCAACAAGATCCTCGACCTCGAAGGTCTCTATATCCAGTTGATGCAACTCCTCCTTTATCCCGTCCACTCGCCCTACCACGAGGAATTTCTCTGCAAGCATGATAAGACTCCTCTCATCAAACTCAAGTTGCCATCTCGGCAAACTCCATTTTCTCAAACTTACCAACAACTACAGCTGCAACAACTACTGCAACTCGTACTGCAAGTGCTGCTACAGCTACAACTACAACCGGTAGTGCTGCTGCAACTGGTACTGGAAGAACCACCCGCGGAATCTTCTCCTAGATCAAGGAAGTCCTCAATTTCGAAGGTCTCAGCATCCAGCTGGTGTAACTCCTCTTGTATCTCTTCACTAAGCAATTTCTCTGCCAGCAAGGCAATGCTCCTCTCGGTACACACAAGCTGCCATTCCGGCAAACTCTCCTTTTTTGTACTTAGATGCAGCTTGTGCTCGTGCTGCAACAACTACTGCAGCTTGTACTACAAGTGCTGCTGCAACTACAACTACAACTACTGGTGCTACTACAACTGGTACTCGAGGAACCATCAGCAGGGGTTTGTCCCAGATCAAGGAAATCCTCAACTTCGAAGGTTTCGGCCTCTAGCTGGTGCAGTTCCTCTTTGATCTCTTCGCCAAGTAATTTCTCTGCAAGCATGTCAATATTCCCCTTATTACTCGTCCGGTGCGAAGGTTTCATGTCCTATGCCGATGCTTTGCGCCGTATTCGACTTATACGCCTGGCTCCTCAGCCCCGGTTAGCTCACCTGATCTCACCAGTAACTACCTCACACCGGACTGGCGAACTTCTTATGGGAAACAACTACATGCGCTACTACTGCAGCTGCAAGTGCTGCTGCAGCTACAACTACAACTGGTAGTGCTGCCACAGCTCGTGCTTGAGCTTGAAGTGGCACTTGGAGCAGATTGATCTACATCAACGAAATCTTCGACCTCGAAGGTTTCCGTATCTAGCTGGTGCAGTTCCTCTTTGATCTCTTCGCCAAGTAATTTCTCCGCAAGCATGTGATACTCCTCTCAACAATATCAAGCTGCCATTCCGGCAAACTCTTACAGCCATTAAGGATGCCAACAACTACAACTACAGCAGCTGCTGCAACTGCAACTACAGCAACTGCTGCAACTTGTACTACTGCTGGTGGTACTGCCACAACTGGTACTACAACTGCTACAGCTACTTATTGCAGTTTGTTCCAGGTCGAGCAGATCCTCGACCTCAAAAGTTTCAGCATCCAGCTGGTGCAGTTCCTCTTTGATCTCTTCGACAACTAACTTCTCTGCCAGCACGGCAACGCTCCTCTCATTAACCTCAAGCTGCCAACCGGCAAACTCACTTCCTTAAAAGTGCCAGCAACTACAACTGCAACAACTACTGCTGCTGCAACTACAGCAACTACTGCAGCTTGTACTACTGCTGGTGGTGCTACCACAACTGGTACTGCAACTACTGGAAGTACTCGCAGCAGTTTGTTCCAGGTCGAGCAGATCCTCGACCTCGAAGGTCTCAGCATCTAGCTGGTGCAGTTCCTCTCGTACCTCTTCAATGAGTAACTTCTCTGCCAACACGTCAAAACTCCTCTATCAGTCTGGGGGATGTCATTACTGAATAGAAAACCAGGAACTTCCCTCAACGCCATATGTTCTTTTAGAAGCCATAGCCTCCTTTCCGAGCCGAGGAAAAGTCGCCATTCTTTTCATCGCTCAGGATTTCATCCATTTCATATTCATTCGGGTAATTGGGGAACAGTTCGCGCGAGCAAAACAGTTCCGCTTATGAACGGCCCTTTCTCCCAGATATCGTTGGTTGTCAAATTGATAAAGAGAGCCTCCTTTCCCTTTTCTCGCAGGTAGTAGTTCACATCTTCTAGCGAATAGGTGGGTTTACTATATCCATTGGATACAGCACTGCTATGGATGAAATCGGAATGGAGAGAAAAGCCGGGAATTAGATTTTCATCCAGCACCGGTATATTTCCTTCATATTTGAGATGCTGTAACTGCCCAACCAGGCTTGTGAATACTTTTTTCAGGGCATCAATCGAGGATAGTCCGAAGCCAACAGATGTAATCGGTTTTTCCGCCGTATCGGTCGTACAGGCCACGACGAGATGCAGCGGCGCTTCCGTCTGAACCCCTAGCAGGGAGAAGGTGCGATCAAAATGTGATGCGCAGCGGACTAAATAAGTGAGAGTAGGGTCCATTTCTTCCCATGTAGCAATCTCCAGCCTCTCAACGCCAACGCTTCCTTGTATGACGCCTTGAAGTTCCTCATAAGCCAGTGCCGACAGCATGCCCTGTGCTACCACATCAGCGAAGTTGATAGCAGCCGCAGATCCAGCCGTCGTCATCTCAAAAAGATGACTCCGGTTGAGCCATGTGAACGGATAGGCAGCAGCTGCCGGTACGTAATGAAGGCTTTGCGAGAACAGACCATAAGCAGGCACCCACTCGCAGATCATCTCGGCCTTGAAAGAGGGCGAGCCGGACCAGGTGCCTAGCCGGTGGGCGGGAATCGCGTGTATTCCGCGCTCTTCTAATGCCTGTAAACTACTCACTAACAGAGCGCGTTTATCCGGCAAGCTCTGCGTATAGCGGAGTAGAGCTTCCTGCATAGCAAAGATGCGGGCTTCTTGTAGCGTCTCAGTACTATATGTGGTTACAGCAATATTTTTCGCAAGCGGAGACGCTGGGGAAGCAGTTTCTAGATGGCTAACTTTCAAGGGTACCTGGGTGAGCTTATCATCCCTGAATTCTTTGAAGATACCTGTCCACTTATTGAGAAGTGCAGTCACTTGATGATACAGGTCTTCTTGAGTAGCAAATTCCTTGTCGTGTTTCCCCGCTACACTTTCCTGGAGCCGGGCTATAGCGGTACCGGTACTTTCATGAGAGCATTCCGGGCAAAGGGGATGGGGTATGACGCCGGCAGCATATGACTCCAGGGTTTCGAGGTCCTGCAAAATAATACCATTTCGCGTTTCCGGCGGCAGCGATTGAGTAAAAAACTTGAACAGTTCAAAAGCTAAGCCATTGCCAACGCGCCAGGCCTGTGGAAGAAAAAAGTTGCTTACATCGCCGCCAAAAGCTTTTCCTAAAGCTAATTCTCTCCATAGTGCGGCGTTAAACTTCTCATCAACATTGATAGACAGCCGCAACAACGCGCAAAGCCAGCATGGCATTCCTTGCGTTTCAACCAGGGGACCTAAAATGGCTTTTTCCCCAAAAACGGCTGCCGGGAGGAAAGGAATGCCTTCGCGGAGGCAGCGCCGTTGCCACAGGAGAACATCATCCATTGAACTGTCATCTGAGCAATAAACTATGATTCGAAAATCGTTCAAATGAATAGAAGCCTCAGGAGCATTCCTATCAATACGTGTAATTTTCGCCTCAATGCCTTGCTGATTCAGCGCTTCAACTTCTTTTTCTAGCGCACTGCGAGAACCGGGGGGCATTTCACCGGCAGAGGTGAGGAAAATTTCTTGTACCCCATTACGGACGAGGGCGGTTGCCAGAGCAAGGTTGGCTTCCCCGGAACCAATAAGTAATATGCGGCTCTCGCGAAACGATTTAAAACGCTCTAGCGGATGATCAACAAAATGATCGATAAACTCGATTTGCGATTTGAAATAGTCTTGTACCCTGTTAGCCAGCAGACCTGGATCTTCAGGAATGCTGTCCTTTACCACTCCTCTATGCATAAGTGTCGTGACGAGTTGGACCACAAGATCACGCTGCCCTGCTTCGAGTCCATCACAAATCGCATCTAACGTATGCTCACCCGTCATAAAAGGGCTAAGTGCTGAAAGCCAACGATAGACAGATTTACCTTTCAGCATGAATGCGGTTTTGTCACTACGAACAAATACACCATCCTGCGTTTGAAAAAAAACGGAGTCTTGCTTGAGCTTGGGACGCATTGTAAGAGAAGTGTTCATGATCGACCTCTTTCACCGGTAGCACTGTTGTATCTTATGCAGAACAAGGAAGCAAGGGAATTTCACTATTCATACTCATAATTATACTGAGTGGTAGGACTTGATGAGATAGTTATTGACCGACTTTACCGGGAACTCATCAACGTTTTTTTGGGGAACCGAAGATGCAATAGAGGTAAATGCCGACCAGGCCCTGATTTTTGTCTTGAAAGAAATGAGCAGTTCAAATGATCTTTTGATCTTCTGAACTGCTATTGTAATTGCTGTGATACAAACGCCATGAACGCTATTTCATGATCGGATATGCAAAAACCGGGTGCTAGTGCTAGCAGCCCATCTCTATGCTAGAGAACTGGTAGTGACAATGAGGTTGCTCTCAACAGCGGTTTCACAATATCGACGCAATTGTCCCGTGTTCAACCCATAAAACGGCAAAGTATATCTCCGTTACTTCAAAAGGGAAGGTGAAGCGGGTTCCTCGATGCTCGCAACAAGCGGTGTGATATGCGCAGTATGCCACTGTGGCACATATATGTTTCGCCGGACACCCTTTTTCCCCGTAGAAAGTTTCTGGGAGACAGATAGCCTGTAGAAGCGAGAGTTTGACAGGTAAGCACGTACTTTTCTCCTCCCGCGGTAAGAGAAAAGTTTTGTTTTTACCGGTCAGGAAAAGGCAAAAAGCTTCTTAACAGCCTATTTACTTTGCATCCAGCAATTTGGCGAAAAGTTACTGGATAGGTTCCAAAGGGCCGAACGAACAATCTACAGGAAGGAGTATAACCGGCAATATCTGTGTTTGTCAATGCTGTTGAGTAGGAATATATTCTTTTCGGTCTAAAAGACAAGTTTATTTTAGCGAATCTTTTCGCTTTTCTTGAGAAAAGGATAAAGGGTCTTGATTTTTTACAATTCTTTAGGTTACAATGGTTGCTGGGGGGAATAAATGATTTTCGCGTGTCTCGCCAACACATAAGCATTACGCTGGTAAAACGTCTCTTCGTGAGGCAATTCAATCCGGGTATCTGGGTATCCATCTATCTGCCAGGCTGCTGACCAGGTAACCTTTAACTCCGCGTCAACTTCATTGTCAAATTGATATGTTAGCTTCGTAGTTTCTAGTGACCAAGTTAGAAAGGATAGGCGCTCTCCTATGTCTATTAGTGACATCGCCACTGTGTCCCCAGGTGAACATGTTGCCCTTTGCGAGAGCATGTACCGCCTGCTCCAGTGCGACTTTAGCCTGCATGTCAATACCGAGACCCGTATTATCAGTGTGCTGCATGAGCAACCGGCCAGTATTCTCACGCAACAACAGTTTACCCGCAATGAATGGCTCCTGCTACTCGTCCTGCTGCACAATTATCCCTATTATGCCCCCCACGAAATGTTGCTAGCAAGTATTACCACTTTACCTATTGAGGCCTGCCGCAAACGTCTTCAGGATGCTCGCCGGCTAGGAGCTGAGGAACTACGGCGCGAGCTTAAACCGGTCTACCGAGCGATCTGTCATATTCGCACCAAACTCAGCAAATTGCATCCTACTTTGAAAGTCTCGCTTGTACGCGATGGCGGATACCTGCTGACTGCACCTTTTCAGGGAGACCACACCTTATAAGCAATATGCTATTACCTGTTAGAGCCGTATTCAGAATCCCCCTGACTGGAGGGCGACGGCTCAGGGCACAGGATCAGGTGCGGCAAGTTCCTAAGCAGTTTGTACATCTTTTGTAAAGAGGCGCGTCCAGGTAAGTTCATTCTTCCACTACATCCCCATCCTGGGCCGGTACTGCACCGCCTCCGCTACATGGTTAGCGGCAATCGTCTCGCTTGCGGCCAGGTCTGCTATCGTCCGTGCCAGTTTCAAGACGCGATGGTAGGCTCTAGCGGATAGATGCAGTTGCTGCACCGCCGCCTTCAACAGCTTCTCGCCTGAAGCATCCGTCTGGCAGAAATCGCGCACCTCCGTTGGTCCCATCTCTGCATTACAGGTCAACTTCGTGCCCTTGAAGCGCTCCAACTGGCGTTCTCTGGCCGCCTGCACGCGCTGACGAATCATTTCTGAGGTCTCCACCTGCCGTTTGTCAGCCAGTTTCTCATAATCTACTCGTGGCACCTCCACATGGATATCGATGCGGTCGAGCAAGGGGCCGCTGATTTTCTTCTGATAGCGAGCAATTGCCATCGCTGAGCAGGTACATTCTTTGACCGGGTCGCCATAAAAGCCACAGGGGCACGGATTCATGGCGCCGATGAGCATAAAGTTCGCCGGATAGGTAATCGTACCTTGAGCGCGGGAGATGGTGACAACCTTGTCTTCCAGGGGCTGGCGCAGGACTTCCAGCACGTTCTGGCCAAATTCGGGCAACTCATCTAAAAAGAGCACGCCGCGATGCGCCAGGCTAATCTCTCCTGGACGCGGCATACGACCACCTCCTACCAGGCCCGCGTGACTGATGGTATGATGCGGAGCGCGAAAGGGACGCTGGAGCACAAGTGGGACATCCGAGGGCAACATGCCACTGACACTGTAGATTTTGGTGACCTCGAGCGCTTCCTCGAAGACCATGCGTGGCAGGATAGACGGGGTTGCACGCGCCAGCAAGGTCTTGCCGGAGCCAGGAGGGCCGCTCATCAATAAATTGTGCCCACCACTGGCCGCGACTTCTAAGGCACGTTTGACATGCTCCTGGCCCCGCACAGATGCCATATCATGCGCATAGAATCCAGGGTCGGCATGCTCTAGAATGCGCGGGTCCGCGATATAGGGTTCAATCTGACGGTCGCCGTTGAGGTGAGCCACCAGTTGGCCCAACGTCTCAACCGGATAGATGGTCACTTCCTGCACCAGAGCCGCTTCCATCGCATCGCTGGCCGGCACAAAGACGGCCTTGACCTGCTTCTCACGCGCCAGAGCGACCATCGGTAAAATACCATTGGTGTGGCGCAGGCTGCCATCCAATGAAAGCTCTCCCAGGAAGAGGTATGCTTCTGCCGCCTGCTCATCCAGGTTGATCTGGCCCGAGGCAATTAATATACCTATGGCTATAGGAAGATCATACGAGGGACCCTCTTTGCGCAGATCGGCAGGGGCCAGGTTAACGGTGATTCGCTTGAAAGGGAACAGGCAGCCGCTATTCTTGATCGCGGAACGCACGCGTTCGCGGGATTCATTGACAGCCGCATCGGGCAGACCAACAATGGTAAAAGCTGCCAGGCCATTGGAGAGATCCACTTCCACTTCCACGATGGCTCCCTCCAGTCCGATGACCGCGCAGCTTTGAATCTTTGCCAACATAGTCAAGACGCCTCCACAACGTATTTCTCATGCATTATGCCTGAGTTCGCGGAAAAATGCAAGATGTTATGGCATCATGGCAGGGCTTGTGAATGATTGCTGGCCTCCTTTGAGAGAAGTGAGGAGAGCAAGCGCTTGTTGAGGACAGGAGGCGAAATGGCGCCGGGTCTGCCGAATGTGGCAGGAACCAGAGCGGTGGATCAAAGTGATCGCGAGATTG